>NZ_JBHSOU010000075.1:0-61430 GCF_042656385.1 Pseudomonas sp. GCM10022186 | reverse complement strand
TGCCCCGGGAGGTAGGGTGGACAGCGCCTTTTTGTCCACCAGCGAAGCCGGGCCGGACGCCCATGGTGGATCGATGAAGCGTGATCCACCCTACGAAAGGTGGCCGGGGCTCTGGCCGCGGTGTTCCTGGAAATACTGGCGGAAGAACTCCACCGTCACCCGGATCTTCGCCGAGGTGGCCAGCGGTGCGGCGTACACGGCCCAGATGTTCGCCGGCTGGCTGTACTCCGGCAGTACCTGTACCAGGCGGCCATTCTCCAGGCTTTCGCCCACGTCCCACCAGGAGCGCAGGGCGATGCCACGGCCGTCCACCGCCCACTGGTGGACGATCTCGCCGTTGTTGGCCGAAAGGGGCCCGGTGACTTTCACGCTTTCCTCGCCCGCCGGCCCCTGCAGGCGCCAGAGGCCGAAGGGGTGGTCGCGCTCCTTGATCACCAGGCAGTCGTGGCCGGCCAGCTCCGCCAGGCTGCCCGGTTCGCCCTGTCGCGCCAGGTAGGCGGGCGATGCGCAGAGGATGCGGCTGTTCTTCGCCAGCGGCTTGGCGATCAGGTTGGGGGCGATGTTGTCGCCGATGCGGATATCCAGGTCGAAGCCTTCGTCGATCAGGTCCACCAGGCGGTCGGACAGGTCCAGGCGGATATCCAGGGCCGGGTAGCGTGCCGACAGCTCCGAGAGCGCCGGCGCCACGACCCGCCGGCCGAGGCCGAAGCTGCTGACGATGCGCAGTTGCCCGCGGGGCTCCTGGTGCAGCTCGGAGACTTCGTCGGTCATCCGTTCCACTGCCTCGAAGATGTGCTGCGCCCAGCGGTACACGCGCTCGCCGTCCTCGCTCACCGCCACGCGCCGGGTGGTGCGGTGCAGCAGGCGTACACCCAGGCTTTCCTCCAGCAGGCGGATGCGCTTGCTGACGAAGGCGGGGGAGGTCCCCATTTCCGCGGCCACGGCGGCGAAGCTGGAACGGCGGGCCACCAGGACGAAGACGCGGAGGTCTTCCAGGTTGGGCAGACTATTCACGATTCGTGTCTTATCTATCAATGAAGCGCTGGATTATCTTTGCGAGGAGTCCTTATAGCATGGTCGACACCCCGCCTGAACCAGGCGCTTCAGCAAAGGCACGACCAGCATGAGCAAGACATTCAAGATCGCCGCCATCGCCGGCGACGGCATCGGCAACGAAGTACTTCCCGAAGGCCTGCGGGTCGTCGAGGCTGCGGCCAGGAAATGGGGCCTGGAGCTGTCCTTCGAGACCATCGAGTGGGCCAGCTGCGACTATTACCTGCAGCACGGCAAGATGATGCCCGACGACTGGTTCGAGCAGCTCAAGGACTTCGATGCCCTCTACTTCGGCGCCGTGGGCTGGCCGGACAAGGTGCCCGACCACATTTCCCTCTGGGGCTCGCTGCTGAAGTTCCGCCGTGATTTCGACCAATACGTGAACATCCGCCCGGTGCGCCTGTTCCCCGGCGTACCCTGCCCGCTGGCCGGCCGCGAGCCGGGCGATATCGACTTCGTGGTGATCCGCGAGAACACCGAGGGCGAGTACTCGTCCCTGGGCGGGCGCATGTTCGAGGGCACCGAGCACGAGTTCGTGCTGCAGGAATCGGTCTTCACCCGCCGTGGCGTCGACCGCATCCTCAAGTACGCCTTCGACCTGGCCCAGACCCGCGAGCGCAAGCAGCTGACCGCCGCCACCAAGTCCAACGGCATGGCGGTGAGCATGCCCTACTGGGACGAGCGGGTCGCCGCGATGGCGGAGAAATACCCGGAAATCAAGTGGGACAAGCAGCACATCGACATCCTCTGCGCGCGTTTCGTGCTGCAGCCGGACCGCTTCGATGTGGTGGTGGCCTCCAACCTGTTCGGCGACATCCTCTCCGACCTGGGCCCGGCCTGCGCCGGCACCATCGGCATCGCGCCCTCGGCCAACCTCAACCCGGAGCGCAAGTTCCCGTCGCTGTTCGAGCCGGTGCACGGTTCGGCGCCGGACATCTACGGCCGCAATATCGCCAACCCCATCGCCATGATCTGGTCCGGCGCGCTGATGCTGGACTTCCTCGGCAATGGCGACGAGCGCTACAAGGCCGCACACGACGGCATCCTGCGCGCCATCGAACAGGTGATCGCCGAAGGCCCGGTCACCCCTGACCTGGGCGGCAAGGCTTCTACCCAGGAAGTGGGCAAGGCGATCGCCGACGCATTGTGAGATTGATCCGGCCGCCCGTTCCAAACGGGCGGCCGGCATTTTTCCGCAGGCGATAAACGGCCTGCGAATTGTCCGACAGGAGTTGCTTTGAAGGCGTATTTCGGACAAGCTGTTAACCAATGGATTAACGTAAACCAATGATTAACAAATAGCGTAGTCCGGTGACCTCCCTGCCTGATGGGGGCCCGGGGTATCCAGTTCCAGGAGACATCGATGTCCAACAACAATAAGAAAGACATGTTCTTGATCACGGCGAGCCTGATCGCCGTGGCCTTGACCGTGATCGGCCTTGCTGCGTTTCCCGCCGAGTCGGAGGCCCTGGCCAACCGCCTCTTCGAGATTTCCACCCGTACCTTCGGCACCACCGTGCAATTGTTCGTTTTCGGTAGCGCCCTGGCGGTGCTGTACCTGGCCTTCAGCAAGTACGGCAACATCCGCCTCGGCAATGGCAAGCCGGAATACACGACCATGACCTGGGTGTTCATGTTCATCTGCGCCGGCATGGGTTCCTCGACCCTCTACTGGGGCGTGATGGAGTGGGCCTACTACTACCAGACCCCTGGCCTGAACATCGCCCCCGGCACCCGCGAGGCGCTGGAGCACAGCGTCAGCTACTCCTTCTTCCACTGGGGCATCAGTGCCTGGGCGCTCTACGCGCTGTCTTCCCTGGCGCTCGCGTACCACTTCCATGTGCGCAAGAAGAGTGGCCTGGGTCTGGCTTCGATCATCGAGGCCGTCACCGGCTTTCGCGCCAACGGCCCGGTCGGCCGGCTGGTTGACCTGATCTTCCTGCTGACCATGTTCGGCGCGCTGACGGTTTCCCTGGCGCTCACCGCATCCACCCTGACCCGCGGCCTGGCCGGCCTCACCGGCATCCCGGACACCTTCGTCACCCAGCTGGTGGTGATTGGCGCCGTGGCGGTGATCTTCTCCCTGAGCTCCTACATCGGCATCGACGGCGGCATGCAACGCCTGTCGAAGATGGTCTGCGTGGGCGCGCTGGCCTTCGCCGGCGTGGTGTTCCTGATGGGCCCGACCCAGTTCACCCTGAACAACACCGCCAACGCCATCGGCCTGATGATCCAGAACTACGTGCACATGAGCCTGTTCACCGACCCCTCGGGCGATGGTGCCTTCACCCGTAACTGGACGGTCTTCTACTGGCTCTGGTGGGTGTCCTACGCGCCGGGCGTGGCCATGTTCGTCACCCGCGTTTCCAAGGGCCGCAAGATCAAGGAAGTGGTCGCCGCGCTGCTGCTCGGCGGTAGCGTCGGCTGCTGGTTCTTCTTCGGCGCCCTGGAAAGCTACAGCATGCACCAGTTCATCACCGGCGCCATCGACGTGCCGCGCATCCTCAGCGAGCAGGGCGGCGAGACCGCCGTGGAAATGCTCCTGACCGCGCTGCCCTTCGGCAAGGTGTTCCTGGCGCTGTACCTGTTCATCATGGCGGTGTTCTGCGCATCCCACATGGATGCGGCGGCCTACGCCGTGGCGGCCACCAGCACCCGTAACCTCCAGGAAGGCCAGGACCCCACACCGACCCACCGCCTGTTCTGGTGCGTGATGCTGACCCTGATCCCGCTGGCCATGCTGTTCGCCAAGGCCTCGCTGTCCACCATGAAGACCGCCGTGGTGCTGACCGCGATCCCCTTCCTGGTGATCCTGCTGACCAAGATCTACGGCTTCTTCAAATGGATGTTCGAGGACTACGCCAGCATGCCGGCCCACCTGATCGAGGAAGAAGCGGTGCGCCGTGGCCTGGACGAGAGCGTCGAGCCGCCGAAAGCGGAAGAGGGCGTACGCCTGAACACCGCCACCGCGCAATGAGTTGAGTTGTGCCCACTTCTGCACACGGATGTGCAGGGTAGGTTGGGCTGAAGCATGAAGCCCGACGCTTCGGAACGATGGTCATGCATCCAATGTTGGGCCTCGCAAGCTCTGCACCAACCTACAAAAGCGATTTCAAATTTTTTTGCCCTATCTGTTAACTGACAGATTTGCGTTAACCATAAGTAAATGGCTGTGATGGCCCGGCCTTGCCGGCGCCTTGAAAATGCCTGGAGTACAGAAGATGAACGACATCCAACGCCTGCCCGCAGACTTCTGCGCCAACCCGGACGTGGCCTACACTATTCCGGCCAGCTACTACACCCGCCCGGAGATCTTCGATCACGAGAAGGAAAAGATCTTCGCCAACAGCTGGGTCTGCGTCGGCCACCGCAGCGAGGTCGCCGAGAACAACGCCTACATCACCCGCGAATACATCGGCGAGAGCATCATCGTCGTGCGTGGCCGCGATGCTGAGCTGCGCGCCTTCTACAACGTCTGCCCGCATCGTGGCCACCAGCTGCTGCAAGGTGACGGCAAGGCGAAGAACGTCATCACCTGCCCCTACCACGCCTGGACCTTCAAGCTCGACGGCGAGCTGGCCCACGCGCGCAACTGCGACCACGTGGCCGACTTCGACAAGGCCAATTCCAGCCTGGTGCAGCTGCGCGTCGAGGAATATGCCGGATTCATCTTCGTCAACATGAACAAGGATGCCGGCAGTGTCGAAGAGCAGCTGCCCGGCCTCGAAGCGCGCCTGCGCCAGGCCTGCCCGGTGGTGGATGACCTGCACCTGGCCGCCCGCTTCGTCACCGAGACCCCGGCCAACTGGAAGTCCATCGTCGACAACTACATGGAGTGCTACCACTGCGCGCCGGCCCACCCGGGCTTCTCCGACTCCGTCGACGTCGGCCAGTACACCCACACCATGCACGGCAACTGGTCGCTGCAGTACGGCGTGGCCAAGCCCTCGGAGAAATCCTTCAAGTTCGACGAGTCGGTCAAGGACCCGTCCTTCAGCGGCTTCTGGGCCTGGCCCTGCACCATGTTCAACGCACCGCCCGGCGGCAACTTCATGACCGTGATCTATGAGTTCCCGGTCAGCGCCGAAGTGACCCTGCAGCACTACGACATCTACTTCCTGAACAAGGACATCACCCCCGAGCAGCAGTCGCTGATCGAGTGGTACCGCGACGTCTTCCGTCCGGAAGACCTGCGCCTGGTGGAGAGCGTGCAGAAGGGCCTGAAGTCCCGTGGCTACCGCGGCCAGGGCCGGATCATGGTGGACAGCCAGCGCAGCGGCCAGAGCGAGCACGGCATCGCCCACTTCCACAACCTGATCGCCGTCGCCCACCTGGACCGTTGATGGCCGTGGCCGCCGCGGCAGCGCGGTGGCCCGCCTCGCGAGGAGGAATTTTCGAGTGAACCTGAAAGACAACGACCTGTTCCGCCAGCAGGCCTTCATCGCCGGCGCCTGGTGCGACGCCGATGCTGGCCGCACGGTGGACGTGACCGATCCGGCCAGCGGCGAACTGCTGGGCCAGGTGCCCGACATGGGCGGCATGGAAACCCTGCGCGCCATCGAGGCCGCCGACGCCGCGCTGCCCGCCTGGCGCGCCCGTACCGCCAAGGAGCGCGCGCAGATCCTGCGCCGCTGGTTCGAGCTGATGCTCGAGCACGAGGACGACCTGGCGCGCCTTATGACCCTGGAGCAGGGCAAGCCCCTGGCCGAGGCCGTGGGCGAGATCCGCTATGCCGCCTCCTTCATCGAGTGGTTCGCCGAAGAGGGCAAGCGCGTCTACGGCGACGTGATTCCCTCGCCGGCCGGCGACAAGCGCCTGCTGGTGATCAAGCAGGGCATCGGCGTCTGCGCCGCCATCACGCCCTGGAACTTCCCCTCGGCGATGATCACCCGCAAGGTGGCGCCGGCCCTGGCGGCGGGCTGCACCATAGTGGTCAAGCCGGCCAACGAGACGCCGTTCTCCGCCCTGGCCCTGGCCGAACTGGCCAAGCGCGCCGGCGTGCCCGACGGCGTGCTGAGCATCGTCACCGGCGACGCGGTGGCCATCGGCGCCCAGCTCACCGGCAATCCGCTGGTGCGCAAGCTCAGCTTCACCGGCTCCACCCCGGTGGGCCGCCTGCTGATGGGCCAGTGCGCGCCCACCATCAAGAAGGTTTCCCTGGAGCTGGGCGGCAACGCCCCATTCATCGTCTTCGACGACGCCGATATCGACGCGGCGGTGGAAGGCGCGCTGGTCGCCAAGTACCGCAACGCCGGCCAGACCTGCGTCTGCGTCAACCGCTTCTATATCCACGATGCCGTCTATGACGCCTTCGCCCAGCGCTTCGCCGCACGGGTGAGCGAGCTGCGCGTCGGCCATGGCCTGGAAGGCGGCTCCCAGATCGGCCCGCTGATCACCGGCAAGGCCCTGGACAAGGTCCGCAGCCTGATGACCGACGCGCTGGAGAAGGGCGCCGAAGTGCTGGTGGGCGGCGAAGCCCACGAACTGGGCGGCAACTTCCTCCAGCCCACGGTGCTGACCGGCGTGGCGCCGGGCATGCAGCTGCTGGACGAGGAAATCTTCGGCCCGGTGGCGCCCCTGGTGCGCTTCTCCTCCGACGAGGAAGTGGTGCTTCTCGCCAACGACACCCTCTACGGCCTGGCGGCCTATTTCTACAGCCGCGACATCGGCCGCGTGTGGAAGATCGCCGAGCAGCTGGAGTACGGCATGGTCGGCATCAATACCGGCCTGATCTCCAACGAGGTGGCCCCCTTCGGTGGCGTCAAGCAGTCCGGCCTCGGCCGCGAAGGCTCGAAGTACGGCATCGAGGACTACCTGGAAATGAAGTACCTGTGCCTCGCCGTGTGATGGCGGGCACCACGCACCATCAGGGCGGCGCCTGGCGCCGCCCGCAGTCGCAGCAGAGGTGAACGATGGCCAACCCCTATGAAATGATGCCTGCCCGCGTGACCGCGGTGGAGCAGGCGACCCCCCTGATCAAGCGCTTCACCCTGGAGCGCGCCGACGGCCAGCCGCTGCCGGCCTTCACCGGCGGCAGCCACATCATCGTGCAGATGAAGGGCGCCGACGGCCGCCAGTTCAGCAACGCCTATTCCCTGATGAGCGACCCGGCCGATACCTCCAGCTACCAGATCGGCGTGCGCCTGGAAGAACAGTCCAAGGGCGGTTCGTCCTTCATGCATCAGCAGGTGGAGGTGGGCACCGAGCTGGTGATCTCCAGCCCGAACAACCTGTTCGCCATCGATCCTGCCGCCGGCAAGCATGTGCTGATCGCCGGCGGCATCGGCATCACGCCGTTCCTCTCGCAGTTGCATGACCTGGGCCGGATGGGCGCCCGCTATGAGCTGCACTATGCCTTCCGCAGCCCGGAGCATGGTGCCTTCCAGGCCGAACTGGGCGACGGCCCCCATGCCGAGCAGGTGCGTTTCTATGTCGACAGCCTGGGCACCTCGCTGAACCTGGCCGATCTGATCGGCGATCTGGACGCCGATGCCCACCTCTACGTCTGCGGACCCAAGCCACTGATCGATGCCGTGATTGCCACCGCCAAGGCCCAAGGTATCGCCGACGCCCGCGTGCACTGGGAACAGTTCGCCGCCGCCCCCGCCAGCGGCGGGGCCTTCACCGTGGTGCTGGCCCAGTCCGGCCGCGAACTGCAGGTGGAGGAGGGCATGACCATCCTCCAGGCCATCGAGAAGTCCAATGCCGCCCAGGTGGAGTGCCTGTGCCGCGAAGGCGTCTGCGGCACCTGCGAGACGCGCATCCTCGAAGGCGAGGCCGAGCATTTCGACCAGTACCTCTCGGACGAGGAAAAGGCCGCCCAGCAGACCATGATGCTCTGCGTCTCCCGTGCCCGTGGGCAGCGCCTGGTACTCGATCTGTAAGGCCGCGTCCGGGTACCCGAGCCGGCGGCGTGTATACTGCGTCGCCTGGCTCAGGGACACGCTCGCCATGACAGAAAACAGCTTCGCCTTTCGCCTCAAAGAACTGCTCGAACACCAGAAACTGACGCTGCAGGCCGTGGCCACCGTGCTCGGCATCTCCCGCACCGCCGTGCACAAGTGGACCCGTGGCGGCGAGATCGACTACGACAACCTGCGCAAGCTGGCCAGCTTCCTCAAGGTCAACTGGATCTGGCTGCGCTATGGCGACGAGGCCCTGCAGGACGCCCAGCACGTGGAAGTACAGGACCTGCCCATGACCGATGTGCGGCGCAAGTACACCGCCGAGATCATGGAAAGCGAAGCGCGCATGAAGCTGGCCCAGGAAAGCGCCGGCATCGTCAACTGGGAATGGAACCTGATCACCGACGAAGTCTCCTACTCGGCCAACGTCGAAGCCGTGTATGGCTGGCCGGTGCGCCGCAACGAGGATTTCTGGGCCCACCTGCACCCGGACGATGTCACCGCGCTGCAGGCCATCTATCGGGACTGCGTGGCCGAGGGCAAGGGCTACGAATTCGACTTCCGCATCTACCGCCCCGATGGCGAGCAACGCTGGATCACCTCCCGCGCCACTTCGCTCAAGGATGCCGCCGGGCGCTCGGTGAAGATGGTCGGCGTGAGCCTGGACAGCACCGAACGCAAACGGGTGGAGGAAGAACTGCGGCAGAGCGAGGAACGCTTCCGCGCGATCTTCGAGCTGGCCGGCGGAGCCCTGGCCTACATCGGCCTCGACGGCCGCTGGCAACGGGTCAACCAGCCGCTGTGCGAACTCCTGGGGTACAGCGCCGAGGAGCTTGCCGGGCTGACCTTCCAGGAACTCACCCACCCCGACGACCTCGCGGAAAACCTCGCCAGGGTCAAGCGCCTGCTGAACGGCGAGGTGGCTGTCAGCACCATGGAGAAGCGCTTCCGCCGCAAGGATGGCAGTTACATCTGGGTGAGCGTGCGCGCCTCGGTCCAGCGCAACGCCCGGGATGGCAGCCCCGAGCACATCATCAGCGTCTACGACGACATCACCGCCCTCCGCGCGGAACGCCAGGCACTGGAGGCGCGCATCGCCGAGCTGGAAGAGCAGCTCCGTGCGCTGAAAGGCTGAACCCGCCTTCCGCGAATGAATTCGCTCCCACAGCCATGTAGGGGGATAGCGCTTTTCTATCCACCAGCGAGGCGGTGCAGGACACCGATGGTGGAAATCCCGAAAGGGATTTCCACCCTACGCGGCGCTTGGCAAATGAATTCGCCCCTACAGGCCGCTCAACCCATCCGCGCATAACTCACCGTCAGCATCTCCCACTGATGCCCGTCCGGCTCATTCCAGTAGACGATGCGCCCGCCATGCTGCGTATCCACCTGATGATCCACCGGGCCGTGCACGGTGCTCCGATAAGCGATCCCCGCCGCCCTGATGCGCCCGAGGATGGCCTCGAACTCCACCGGGCTCACCCGGAAGCAGTAGTGGATCAATGGAAAGGGTTCGTCCCACTGATCGAAATCCAGCGTCAGCCCGTCGTTCACATACACCGGCACGAAAGGGCCGATGCCGGTCTCGGACCAGGGCACCCCGAGCAGTTCCGCCAGCAGCTGCGCCGACTTCAGCTTGTCGCGGGCCGGCACCATCAGGTGATCGAGCTGAATGGCCATGGCAACCTCCCTGCAGGTTTGCGCCTTCCACCCGATCTAACTGCAGCGCACAAACGCCGCACCCGCCAATCCGCCTGACGAGGGGTGCCTAGTGCTGCTCCCCGGCGCGCTTGAGCAGCTGCTTGCAGCGCTCGGACAGGTGCACCACGCGCAGGTGCTTGCCGGCCTTGGCGTAGCGCTCGCGCAGGGTCTTCAGCGCGGCGATGGCCGAGTAGTCGACGAAGCTCAGGTGGCGGCAATCCAGGGTCACCCGGGCAGGGTCGCCGGCCGGGTCGAACTGGTTGAGGAAGGGGGTGGTGGACGCGAAGAACAGCGTGCCGTGCAGGCGGTACAGCTTGCTGCCGTCCGGCTCCTCGTTGCCATCGGCGTAGAGCTCGCGGGCATGGTGCCAGGCGAAGTTCAGCGCGGCGATGACGATGCCGCAGAGCACTGCGGTGGCGAGGTCGGTGAACACGGTGATGACGGTTACCGCGATGATCACCAGCACATCGTTGAACGGCACCTTGCCTGCGACCCGCAGCGAACCCCAGGCGAAGGTCTGCTGGGCCACCACGAACATCACGCCCACCAGTGCGGCCAGCGGTATGCGCTCGATCAGCGGCGAGAGGAATAGAACGAACAGCAGGATCATTACCCCGGCCACCATGCCCGAGAGCCGGCCACGGCCACCGGAACTGAGGTTGATCACGGTCTGCCCGATCATGGCGCAGCCGCCCATGCCACCGAAGGCGCCGGACACCAGGTTGGCGGCACCCAGGGCGACGCACTCGCGGTCCGGATAGCCGCGGCTCTCGGTGATTTCGTCGGTGAGGTTGAGGGTCAGCAGGGTCTCCAGCAGGCCCACCATCGCCATCAGCACTGCGTAGGGCGCGATGATCGCCAGGGTTTGCAGGTTCCAGGGAACCTCCGGCAGCGCCAGGGCAGGCAGGCCGCCGGCGATATGTGCCATGTCGCCCAGGGTGCGGGTGGGCAGGCCAAGGAAGTAGACCAGCAGGCCGACGCCAAGGATCGCCACCAGCGCCGGCGGCACTGCGCGGGTCAGGCGTGGCAGCAGGTAGACGATGGCCATGGTCAGCGCCACCAGTCCCAGCATCAGGTACAGCGGCGTGCCGCTCAGCCAGTCGTCATCGGCCTTGAAATGCTCCAGCTGGGCCAGGGCGATGATGATCGCCAGGCCGTTGACGAACCCGAGCATCACCGGGTACGGCACCATGCGCACCAGCTTGCCCAGGCGCAGCAGGCCGAAGGCGACCATGATCAATCCGCCCAGCAGGACCGTGGCCAACAGGTACTGCACCCCGTGCTGGACCACCAGCGCCACTATCACCACGGCCATGGACCCCGCCGCGCCCGAGACCATCCCCGGGCGGCCGCCGAACAGCGCAGTCAGGGTGCAGATGATGAAGGCACCGTAGAGCCCCATCAGCGGGTTGAGGTGGGCGACCAGGGCGAAGGCGATGCATTCGGGCACCAGGGCAAAGGAGGTGGTGAGTCCGGCCAGGACATCGGCGCGCAGGCGGGGTGGTTTCATGGTGTACCTGGAATCAGGGCCGGCAAGGCCGGCCTCGGGAACGAGCGGGAAAATGGGGCGCGGATGTTACGGAAATGAAGATGATGCGGCCAGCGGCAAGGGGCGACTCTGCGGTCGATCCGGGACTTGTGGATGCCCGGGCATCGGCATCCGGTGCCTTGAGCCAGTTCGCCTTTCGCGAATGAATACGCACGACCGCCGTTGTGGCTGAGGCCACGAAGCCCAACCTGAGGAGCCGGTGCGGGAATCGTTGGGCTGCTCAACGGCCATGGCAACCTCCGTGCAGCTTTGCCCCTTTCGCCCGAATTGACTGCAGCGCAGATCCGCCGCCGGCACCAGCCCGCCTGACGAGGGGTGCCTCGCCCTCAGATTGCCAGGCTGTCCACCACGCCGCCGTCCACTCGCAGGGCCGCGCCTGTGGTTGCCGAGGAGAGCGGCGAGGCGACGTATGTCACCAGGTTGGCCACTTCTTCCACCTCCGCCACGCGCTGGATGATGGAGCTGGGACGCTCCCGGCGGACGAAGTCGTTCGCCTCTTCCCGGGCACTGCGCCCGGACTGGCGCATGGCATCCGAGACCATGGCTGCCACGCCCTCGGTGAAGGTCGGGCCCGGAAGTATGGCGTTCACCGTGACGCCGGTGCCGGCCAGGCGCTTGGCCAGGCCATGGGAGACCGCCAGGTTGGCGCTCTTGGTAACGCCGTAATTGATCATGTTCGCCGGGATGGCGATGCCCGATTCGGAGGAAAGAAAGATCACCCGGCCCCATTTCCGCTGCACCATCGCCGGGATGTAGTGACGCGCCAGGCGCACTCCGGAGAGCACGTTGATCTCGTAGAAGCGCAACCACTCCGCGTCGTCGGTGGCGAAGAAATCGACATCGTTGTAGATCCCCAGGTTGTTGACCAGGATGTCGGCGCGGGGCTCGGCGGCGAACAGCACTTCGGCGCCCGCCTGGGTTCCCAGGTCTGCCACCACGCCACGGGCCTTGCCGCCGCTGGCGGTGATGCCGGCGACGGCTTCGTCGACTGCGGCCGCGGTGCGGCCGACTATCACGACTTCAGCGTTGGCCAGGGCCAGGCTCCGGGCGATGCCCAGGCCGATACCGCCGGTGGATCCGCTGATGACAGCGGTTTTGCCGCTCAGATCGATTTGCATGTTTCAGGTCCTCTCCGGTGTTCGGCAGCGCTGGTTGGCTGCCGGTGATCATTGGGCTCTGGGCAGCATCCTAGAATCGGCGTATAAGACCGTCCATGACGGACTTGGTCATACTTGAGTCCTTGGGGGACATATGTTGGATCTCAGACAGCTTCGCTATTTCGTCGCCGTGGCCGAAGTCGAGCACGTCGGTCGCGCGGCGGAGCAGCTGCACATTTCCCAGTCTCCCCTGAGCCGGCAGATCGCCCAGTTGGAGGATCGTCTCGGCCTGCTGCTATTCGAGCGTAGCCAGCAACGGTTGCGCCTGACGTCCGACGGAAGGACTTTCCTCCATGAAGCCAAGGCGTTGCTCAAGCATGCCGAGCGCCTGGAATCCCTGGGACGGCGCCTGGGCCGGGGCGAGGAGGGCGGGCTGTGCATCGGCTACGTCAGTCACGCGATCCATGCCGGTGTGCTGCCCGAGGCCCTGCGCACGGTGCGCGAGCAGCGCCCCGGTATTCACATCGCACTCTACAACCTCAGCGCACAGGAGCAGTTCGAGGGACTGCGCCAGCGCAGCCTGGATATCGCACTGGTTTGCGAGGCTCCGGCAGAGGATGACCCCGACCTGCTGGCGGCCTCGGTGTTCAAGGATCCCCTGTACCTCGCGCTGCCCGTCCAGCATCCATTGGCGGGGAAGGCGGTCATCGAACCGGCCGACCTGCACGAGCAGGACTGGATCATGGTCGAAGGTCAGCTGCAGCAGCACCGGCGCGAGCGCTTCCTGGCCAGTTGCGTGGAAGCGGGCTTCACCCCGCAGATCAGGTTGGAGGCCGCCGAACCCCTGAGTGCACTTGGTCTCGTTTCCGCCGGCCTGGGGTTGGCCCTGATCCAGCGGAGCATCAAGGGCGAAGGCAATGCCAACGTGGTGTTGCGGGAGCTGCCATGGCTGCATCAGGGCGTCGAGCTCTGGGCGGCCTGGCACCGGGTCGACCTGAGGCCGATCGTCGGTGACTTCCGCCAGATGGTGCTGGCCGGAGCGCAAGACTGAAGTTAGCCCACTGACAGTGCTTCAGCATGATTTTCCGGCAGGACTTTCTGAACACAATCGAAGGTTCTGGAGAGTATTGCCGGTGGGCAATGTCGATCGTCCACGACATGAATGAAAGTTGTGTCAGGACGACTCTAACGAGTTCTTCTCATGCTGCCTAATGAAAATGCTGGATTACCTGATAATGCTCCGTTATCGGCGGTTCGGTGTTGATTCGCCAGTTGCCCGGCTCGTGATTTTCCAGCAATTATGTATTGCTGCCTTCGCAAGTATCGGCTCATCGCGAAAGTTATAATTCCCGCCTGCCTTCCGTGAGAACTCACCGCCATGTTCCCTTCCCTGGAAAACATCGCCGCGCGTTTGCGTCTGAAGCAGCTGCGGCTGCTCATCGAACTCGATAACCATGGCTCGCTGCACAAGGCGGCCGAGGAAATGGCGATATCCCAGCCGGGGGCGACCAAGGTCCTGCGGGAAATCGAGTCCATCCTCGGAATGCCCTTGTTCGACCGGCAACCCAAAGGGCTGGTGCCCAACGATGTGGGGCGCTGCATCACGCGCTATGCGCGCCTGATCTACAGCGACCTGGCGCACTTGCGGGAGGAGGTGATGGGCATCACCCAGGGCGAGGGCGGGCGTCTATCGGTCGGGGTCGTCATGGGCGCCGTTCCATTGTTGAGTCGCGCCCTGAGCCGCCTGCGGCAGAAACAGCCGGCCCTGTCGGTGGAGGTGGTGGAGAACACCAGTGCCAGCCTGCTCGGCCTGCTGGACGAGGGACGGCTGGACCTGGCCATCTGCCGAACCGGCGTCAGTCGCAGGGCCAGTGCCTACCAGAGCGTGGCCCTTGGCGACGAACCCCTTTCAGTGGTCGCCACGCGCAACCACCCCTTGGCGGGTGCCACCCACCTGGAAATCAGCGAACTCAGTCATTACCGCTGGATCGTCTACCCGGTGCAGATGCCCATGCGCCAGGCCCTGGAGCGCGAGTTGAGCGAGGCGGGGCTGGAAGTGCCGCGCTATCCGCTGGAAACCTCATCCACCTTCGCCACCATGATGCTGCTGCAGGAGGACCCCAGGCTGGTGGCGGTGATACCCCGCGAGGTGGCCGAATTCGCGGAACGCTTCGGCGTGCTTGTGCAATTGCCGGTTTCCCTGCGGGCCCTGGTCGAACCCTTCGGCGCGGTCAGTCGTGCGGGCACTGAGCTTTCGCCTTCCGCACGGCTGCTGCTGGAGGAACTGCTGAGCGAGTGTTGAGGGCCCCGCCAATCCGTGGAGGGCGGGGCCAGGTCTGCCTGATTCAGCGGATGGGGGAGAAGGCGGCCGGCATCAGCAGCTTCGATTCCTGCCTGATCAGCATGGGGAAAGCCTTGGGCACGAAGCGGGTCAGCCAGTCCTGGTCTTCGTAGAGCGCCGCCCGTTTCCTGATCCGGTCGTCGAGGCTCTCGTAGGCCCATATGTGCACGACCTGGTTCAGTTCGCCGATCTCGGTGTACCACCAGCCCACCAGGGTCGTGTAGCGGGAGATCACTGGCAGGCCTTCGGCTTCGAAGTGCTGCAGGTATTCCTTCATCTTGCCGATCTGGATGGTGTAGGTACGCATTTCGTAGAACATCTGGAGGTTTCCTCGGATGTGCGGCTACCCGGCGCTCAGCGAGTGCCGTGGTAGGCGTGGGTGATGATGGTTTCGACGTCTGCGGCGGTGGTCAGGCGGGGGTTGACCAGCACATTGCCGCTACGCATGGAGTCGCTGACCATCTGTGGCAGGAGATCCAGGCTGACGCCCAGGTCCTTGATGTTGTCGGGAATGCCCAGCGCGGCGTTCAGCTCCACGACGAAGTCCACCACCTCGCGCGCGGCGGCCAGGTCGTCCAGGCCGGTGATGTCCCGGCCCAGGGCGATGGCGATCTCGCGGAACCGCTCCGGGCAGGCCGGCAGGTTGAAGCCGATCACGTAGGGCAGCAGGGTGGCGTTGGCGATGCCATGGGGAATGTTGAACACGCCGCCGAAGGTGTGGGAGATGGCATGCACGTTGCCCAGTTTCGATTGCGAGAAGGCGACGCCGGCAAGGAAGGAACCGAGCAGCATGTTTTCCCTTGCCTCGGCGTCGCTGCCGACGAAATAGGCCTTGCGCAGATTGGCGCCGATGAGGCGGATGGCCTGGATGGCCAGGGCCTGGCTGATCGGGTTGGCCTGTCTGGAGACATAGGACTCGATGGCGTGGGTCAGTGCGTCCATGCCCGTCGCCGCGGTGATGGCCGGTGGCAGTTTCCAGGTCAGTTCGGCATCGAGGATGGCCAGCCTGGGGAACAGCCGCGGGCTGACGATGACCGTCTTGAACAGCGTCTGCCTGTTGGTGAACACGGTGGAGGCCGTGCATTCGCTGCCGGTACCCGAGGTGGTCGGGATGGCGAAGATCGGCAAGGGCGCGTTCGGCAGGCGGTCATAGCCCTCGTAGTCGAGGATGCTGCCAGGGTTGGTGGCCATGGCCGCCACACCTTTCGCAGTGTCGATGCTGCTGCCGCCACCGACACCTATGACCGCATCGCAACCGCTGGCCTTGAGTACGGCCACCGCCTGGTCCAGCACCTCGGTGCTGGGGTTGGGCTCTACGCCGGAAAAGACTTCGAAGGGTATCCGCGCGTCTGCCAGGGACTGGAAAAAGCCTTCGAGAACGCCTGACTTGATCAGGCCTTCGTCGGTGATGACCAGCAGCTTTTCGCGCAGGTAGGGCTTGAGCAGTTGGCCGGCCTGCCGGGCCAGGCCGTTGCCGGATTTCAGGAGAGTGGGAAAGAAGAACTGGAACTGGTTCATGGCAGCCTCGTGAGCAGTCCGCCGGGGTGAGGGCACCGGCAGCGTCAGGTTCGAAAAGTGTCGGATCAGGCCTGCGAAATCCGCAGAGGAGGAGGGGGCGACAGGAGTGCGGCGAACATGGAATTTCCCTTCTTATTGATTGGCTGTTTCAAGTTGCGCAAAAGCAACTTCGCAGTCGAAGCTACAAATCAACCATTGCACTTCCAAATGAAAAGAGCTGATCTGCGGATAACCCCTGGTTATCCGCCTTTTGCTCGGGATGCTATTTCGACGTGCTGCCGGATATGGCCGGCAAGAAGATCAGGATCAGTTATCCCCCAATCATGAAGTTTCATTACGCAGGATCGACCCTGTGATTTAAAAAGTTACTCCGCCCACTCTTCCATTGCTCTTCCGCGCTTGACTGGCCTCTGCATTCCAGTGGGCTGGCGTGACCTTTCTCGACCCGACAATCACAAGAATGAGACACATCATGAAAATACCTTCCCCGGACGCGACTACCTTCCAGGCGCTGAATGCCAGCCGGCCCACGAACGTGCGCTGGCGCATCTTCCTGATCATGTTGCTGCTCACCGCCATCAACTACATCGACCGAGCCTCGCTGTCGGTGGCGATGCCGCTGATAGCCCCCGAGTTCGACATCTCACCGGCGATGGAGGGGCTGCTGCTGAGTGCCTTCTTCTGGTCCTACGCGCTGATGCAGATACCCGGTGGCATCCTGCTGGATCGCTACCAGTCCCGCGGGATCATCGGGGTCGCCACCGTCAGCTGGGGTCTGTTCCAGGCGCTGGGCGCGGCCTCGCACAACTGGCTGGTGCTGCTCGCGACGCGTATCGGCCTGGGGGTTGCCGAATCGCCCATCTATCCGGCCGGCGCCAAGCTCAACAGCGCCTGGTTGACGCCGAACGAGCGTGGCCGTGGCGCGGTGCTGGTGGACGGCGGCGCGCCACTGGGCAGCGCCCTGGGCGCCATCATCATTTCCGCTCTGATCGCCTGGCTGGGCTCCTGGCGGGTGGCCTTCGTGGTGGCGGGCGTCGGCACCGTCCTGGCCGGGATCCTGGCCTGGAAGTACATCCGCAACCACCCGGGCGAACACCCGGGGGTCAACGAAGCCGAGTTGCAGCACATCACCTCGGCCAACGCCGGATCCCGCAGTGCTCGCCGGGAACACAACCCGCCCTTGCGAACCCTGCTGAAGGATCGCTCCATCCTTGCCATGTTCGCGGGCTACAGCTGCGTGTGCAGCGTGTTCTACGGCCTGCTGACCTGGATGCCGAGCTACCTGCACAAGGCCCATGGGCTGGATATCTCGGCCATGGGCGGCGCCACCTTCCTGATCTTCATGTGCGGCTTCGTCGGGGAGTTGATCGGTGGCTGGATCGGCGACCGCTGGAAATCCGCCGGAGCCTCACCGAACCTGGTCATGCGCAGCATGTTCAGCGGCTCGGCCCTGGTGGCCGCGGCCTGCATCCTCGGCGCGGCCTACGTTTCCAGTGCCCCCGTGGTGATCGGCCTGCTCTGTGTGGCGATGTTCTTCATCCGCTGGTGTGGCATGTACTGGTGCCTGCCGACGATCATCGGCGGCCCGGCAAGGACCGGCGTGCTGGCTGGCGCCATGAACTTCTGCGGCAACATGGGTGGGGTGGTGGTGCCTATCCTGATCGGCCTGATCGTGCAGTTCAGCGGGTCCTATTTCCTGGCGCTCATCTTCTTCGTGGTCGTGGCGGCACTGCTGGCGCTGTTCTCCAGCCTGATCGACTACCGCGAGCGGGTTTGAGCGGACATCGCTCCGGCCGATGAATCTCCCCAGCGGTCACGCCTCTTCGCTCCGATGGCGGAGGGGCGCGGCCCTTTGGTTGGAAAATCAGACTTTCAGGGTCTCAAGCGTGTCGAATTATGACTTGGACGGTCTTGATATCTCGCCCATAGGATGAGCCCACAGGAGATCGAAACCGGCTCCTTCAACCACAGAATCCGGAGAACCCCATGAACCTGAAGTCCCTGATCCCTCATCCGCTCGGCTTCGGCACCGCCCCGTTGGGCAACATGTATCGCGCGGTGTCCGAGGAGGAAGTCCAGGCTACCGTCGACGCGGCCTGGAACAACGGCGTGCGCTACTTCGACACCGCTCCCTTCTACGGCGCCGGGCTTGCGGAGTCCCGCCTGGGAGCCGCCCTGGCCGAACGCCCGCGTGACCAGTACGTGCTCAGCAGCAAGGTCGGCCGCATCGTCCTCGACGAACTGGAGGATCCGGCCAGTCGTGAGCTGGGCGAGAAAAGCGGGCTGTTCGAGCACGGCAACAGAAACCGCATCGTCAATGACTACAGCGCCGATGGCACCCTGCGCGCCATCGAGGGCAGCCTGAAACGCCTGCAGACCGACCACCTGGATATCGTCTGGATCCACGACATCGCCCAGGACTTCTACGGCGACGAGTGGCTCGAACGCTTCGAAACCGCGCGCAAGGGCGCCTTCCGCGTCCTCACCCGCCTGCGTGAGGAGGGTGTGATCAAGGCCTGGGGACTGGGCGTCAACCGCGTCGAGCCCATCGAACTCACCCTGGACCTGGAAGAGCCGAGTCCCGATGGCTTCCTCCTTGCCGGCCGCTATTCCTTGCTGGACCACGAGCGCGCCCTGCAGCGGGTGATGCCAACCGCCGCCGAGCGGGGTGTCGGCATAGTCGTCGGCGGCCCCTACAGCTCCGGGGTCACCGCCGGCGGCGAGCATTTCGAGTACCAGAAAGCCCCGGCGCCGGTATTGGCCAGGCTCGCGCGGATTCGCGCGGTCGCCCAGCACCATGCAGTCGACATCAAGGCCGCGGCCCTGCAGTTCGCCCTGGCCAATCCGGCGGTGGTGGCGGTGATTCCCGGCTCGACCCGCCCGCAGCACGCCAATGAGGATCATGTCGCCTTGTCGGCCGTTATCCCGGCGGCTTTCTGGCAAGAGCTGCGCGAGCAGGGGCTGATCTCCCCGCAGGCGCCGGTTCCGTCCAACTGAAGAACTCTCCAGGTCCGGCATCCGCCGGGCCTCTCTGCAGAACCTGTTTTTTCGATTCAGGGGCCGAGGCCCCGGGAGATATCGCCATGAGCAACGCCTATGCATCCGTAGAACTTCAAGCCAGCGCCGAGCAGGTATGGCAATTGATCGGTGGCTTCGACTCGCTGCCCGACTGGCTGCCCTTCATTCCCCAGAGCGGACTGAGCGAGGGGGGACGCGTGCGGACCCTGAAGTCCGTCGACGGCGACGTCATCATCGAACGCCTGCTGGACTTCAGCGAAAGCCAGCGGAGCTACAGCTACACCATCCTCCAGGGGCCGGCGCCGGTGCGGGATTACCAGTCCACCCTGCGCGTGCAGGCGCAGGGCCGGGGTTCCAAAGTGGAATGGTTCGGCTCGTTCACCCCCGAGAACATCAGCGAGGCGGAAGCTCAAGCCATGTTCGAGGGGATCTACAAGGACGGCCTCGCCGCATTGAAACAGGCCATGGAGGGTTGATCGACGCCCGGCGATCCCGCTTCTGAAGTCGGGATCGCCGTTTGTCCCTGGCTGTCGGGAGGCCGTCAGAAGGTCCCCGGATAGGCGCCACCATCCTGCAGCAGGTTCTGGCCGGTGAGGTAGCCGGCATGGGCGCTGCACAGGAAGGCGCAGAAGGCGCCGAACTCGTCCGCATTGCCGAAGCGCCCGGCCGGAATGCGACTACGGCGTTGCTCCGCCACGTCTTCCACGTCGTGTTGCCCCTGGGCGGCGGCCTTCAAGGTCTTCTGCAGCCGCTCGGTATCGAACGCGCCGGGCAGCAGGTTGTTCAGGGTGACGTTGCAGGACGCCAGCCGGGACTGGCGCGCCAGGCCGGCGATGAAGCCGGTCAGGCCACTGCGTGCGCCGTTGGACAGCCCGAGCACGTCGATGGGCGCCTTCACCGCCCCCGAAGTGATGTTCACCACACGGCCGAATCCCCGTGCCGCCATGCCGTCCACCGTTGCCTTGATCAACTCGATGGGGGCGAGCATGTTGGCATCCAGTGCCTTGAGCCAGTCCTCACGGGTCCAGTCGCGGAAATCTCCCGGCGGCGGCCCGCCGGCGTTGTTCACCAGGATGTCCACCTGCGGGCAGGCGGCGAGCAGTGCCTCTCGCACCTCGGGCCGGGCCACGTCGCCCACCACGCTGCGGACTTCGATGCCGGCATTTTGCGCACGCAACTCGCTGGCGGTCTGTTCCAGCGCCTCGCTGCCACGGGCGTTGATCACCAGGTTCACACCTTCCCGGGCGAGGGCGGCGGCGCAGCCCTTGCCCAGTCCCTTGCTGGCGGCGCAGACGATTGCCCATCGCCCCGCGATTCCCAGGTCCATGTCATATCTCCTCGAAGTGAGTCGGCGAATCCGGGGCGCCGCTGTTGGCGCTCCGGAGCGTTCCGGGATCGAAGATCCGGCCGCTCAGGATAGGGGTTTGTGGTTCCTCGGGTGTAGTGCCTACTCTTGATAAAAATTCAAAAGTATTTGGCTCGGGCAGGTATTTTTTAGAAAAGTGTTCAGCCTGCAGACTTCGTGGCCTCTCAATTCCGAACAGGGACCACGGATATGCCACTCGCTCTGCTTGCGCTGACCCTGAGCGCCTTCGCCATCGGGACGACCGAGTTCGTGATCGTCGGCCTGATCCCCACCATCGCCAGTGACCTTGGCGTCACGCTGCCCTCGGCCGGGCTGCTGGTCAGCCTGTATGCCCTGAGCGTGGCCATCGGCGCGCCCTTGCTGACCGCGCTCACCGGCCGGGTGCCGCGCAAGCTGCTGCTGGTGGCGTTGATGGCGCTGTTCACCGCCGGAAACCTGGTGGCCTGGCAGGCCCCGGGCTACGAGTCGCTGATCGTCGCACGCATCCTCACCGGGCTGGCCCATGGCGTGTTCTTCTCGGTCGGCTCGATCATCGCCACCAGCCTGGTGAGCAAGGACAAGGCCGCCAGCGCCATCGCCACCATGTTCAGCGGCATGACCGTGGCCTTCGTCACCGGTATCCCCCTGGGTACCTTCATCGGCCAGCACTTCGGCTGGCGTGTCACTTTCCTGGTGGTCGCTGCCTTCGGCCTGGTGGCGCTGCTCGGCGCGCTGCTGTTCGTGCCCAGGGGCATCGCGCACAACCCGCCGGCGCCGTTGCTGCGCCAGGTCCGTGTGCTGCTGCAACCACGCCTGCTGCTGGTCTATGCGATGACCGCGGTGGGCTATGGCGGTTCGCTGATCGCCTTCACCTTCCTGGCGCCGATCCTCCAGGACATCGCCGGCTTCGAGCCGGGCATGGTCGGCGCGGTGCTGCTGGCCTACGGCCTGTCGGTGGCGGCGGGCAACCTGTGGGGCGGCCGGCTGGCCGACCGCAAGGGGGCGGTGAGCGCGCTCAAGACCATCTTCCTGGCCCTGTCCGTGGTGCTCTTCGTGCTCACCTTCACTGCGCCCAACCCCTGGCTGGTGGTGCTGACGGTACTGGCCTGGGGCGCGGTGGCCTTCGGCAATGTGCCCGGCCTGCAGGTGTACGTGGTCCAGCAGGCCGAGAAGGTCGCGCCCGACGCCGTCGACGTGGCCTCGGGTTTCAACATCGCCGCCTTCAACCTTGGTGTGGCCGGCGGCTCCTGGGGCGGTGCGCAGGTGGTCAGCCAACTGGGCCTCGCCCATACGCCCTGGATCGCCGCACTGGTGACCCTCGGCGCGCTCGGCCTGACCGTTCTCAGCGGCCGCCTGGACAACCAGGCACAAGCCCGCCTGGCCAGTGCCTGAATCCCTTTTCCGATACGTCCCCCACTCACTCCAAGGAGATTTCCATGAGCATTCCCGAATTTGGTGTCGGCACCTTCCGCCTGCAGGGGCAAACCGTGATCGACTCGGTTCGTAACGCCCTCGAACTGGGCTATCGCGCCATCGACACGGCGCAGATCTACGACAACGAGGCCGATATCGGGCAGGCCATGGCCGAATCCGGCGTGCCCCGTGACGAATTGTTCGTCACCACCAAGATCTGGGTCGCCAACTACGCCCGCGACAAGCTGCTCCCCAGCCTGGAGGAGAGCCTGGCCAAGCTGCGCCTCGACCAGGTCGACCTCACCCTGATCCACTGGCCGGCTCCGGGCAATGGCGTCGCGCTGGAGGAGTACATGGAGGCGCTGGCGCAGGCCAGGGCGCAGGGGCTGACCCGGCAGATCGGCATCTCCAACTTCAATATCGACCTGACCCGGCAGGCCATCGAGGTTGTCGGCCGCGAGGCGATCGCCACCAACCAGATCGAGCTCAGCCCCTACCTGCAGAACCGCGCCCTGGTCGAGTTCCTGCAAGCGCAGGGCATCCGCGTTACCTCCTACATGACCCTGGCCTATGGCAAAGCGCTCAAGGACCCGGTCATCGGCGAGATCTCCGCCAAGCACCAGGCCACGCCGGCACAGGTGGTCCTGGCCTGGGCGCTGCGGCTCGGCCACGCGGTGATTCCGTCCTCCACCCGGCGCGAGAACCTCGCCAGCAACCTGATCGCCCGGGAGTTGCAGCTGGATGACGAAGACATGGCGCGGATCGCCGAGCTGGAGCGTAACGGCCGCGAGGTCAGCCCCGACGGCCTGGCGCCGGTCTGGGATTGAGAACGCCGGTGCCGCACGGGATTGCCGACGGCGCCCTGTGTCCGACCGACTACCCGACGCTGGCGCAGGCCGGCGTCTGCACCCCCTGGAGATTCCCAACGTGAAACCAATCAATCGTCTCGTGCTCGCCTCGGCGATCGCCCTGGCCAGCCACAGCGTCGTTGCCGCCGACTGGTATCCCTCGGCCTACGGCGCGAACGACGAGATCGGCGCCGCCAACCTGCTCACCCCGGACCTGGTGTTGCAGGCGACGAAGCTGGTGAAGTCCGGCAAGACCTATCCGCTGGCGGTGCCGGTCAGCAAGGACCTGCCGGCGTTCCGCCACCGCAGCTTCAAGCTGTACAACATCCAGCCCGGCGAGCAGGCGGGCGAGACCCTCGGGCCGAACAAGTTCACCTTCAACGATGAACTGGTGAACGCCTGGACCGGAGTCGGCACGCAGCTCAACGGCATCGGCCATATCGGCATCGACAACCTCTACTACAACGGCAACAAGGCGGCCGACTTCGTCACGGTCGAGGGCGTGACCAGGCTGGGCATCGAGAAGGTTCCACCGCTGGTGACCCGCGGCGTGGTGCTGGACATGACCGCGCACTACGGCCAGGCCGTAGTGCCGGGCGGCACCGAATTCAAGGTGGCCGACATCAAGGCGGTGCTGGCGAAGCAGGGCATCAGCCTGCGCAAGGGCGATGTGGTGCTGTTCAATACCGGCTGGCTGGAACTGATCGGCAAGGACAATCGGCAGTTCCTCGATACCGAGCCGGGCATCGGCATGGAAGCGGCAGAGTGGCTGGCCGACCAGGGCATAGTCGCCTTCGGTGGCGATACCTGGGCTTCGGAGGTCTATCCCAATCCCTCGGTGGCCGCGGAGTTTCCGGTCAATCAGTTCATGCTGGCCAAGCGAGGCATCTACAACCTGGAGCTGATCGACAGCCGAGCGCTGGTTCGTGACAAGGCGTGGGAGTTTCTCTTCGTATTGGGGCAGCCCCTCTACGTGGGTTCCACCCAGGTCAACATCAATCCCGTGGCGATTCGATGAGGACGCCCATCGACGCCGTCATTCGCAGGTCACGGATATCCGTTGGTGGGCGCATCGGCGCGCCACCGATTCTCAGGGGCCGGTGGTGACCAGGGCCCGCTGGCGTTTGGCAGGGGCGCTGGTAGGGAACAGCGCCCGGGTCGGTCGAAAACGGGCCAGGGCACAGGCCGCGGCGATCCGCTGACGCTGCTGCCCGCTGGCCAGCACCTCCAGGCAGCGCCGTTCGTTCAGCGCCGCGCCGAGGAGGTACGGGGTGCCCGCCTGGAAACTCCGCTGGTTCGCCTGCCACCAGGCCTGCACCAACTGCGGGTCGGGCCAGGGCAGGTCCTGGTCCGGGTCCATGGCCACGTTCGGATCGTCGGGGTCGTCCGTGGGGCCGGCGTCGTAATCGGGGGTCGCGACCGATTCGAGGTCCAGGAGGGCCAGGTCGGCGCCGGTGATCAGGCTGAACGCCTCGCCGGCCACCCGGGCCTGGGGCAGGTCGCCCATCTGCTGGATCAGCCAGGGAATGCTCACCGGGTCACCGAGTAGGCCGGCGCCCTTGATCAGCAGGCGGCGCTGCCCGGCATCCTGGGTGAGGCCGCGCAGCCAGGCCATGGAGGTCTCGCGCTTCTGCCAGCACAGCAGCACGTCGAACGCACGGTCACAGTGCTCGCCCGGCTGTTCGGCGAATGGCCGCAGTGGCCCCAGGGCTTCCTCGTCGCCCATCTGCGCCGTCGCCCAGTTGGACCAGAAGCGCAGGTTGTCGTCGGCATGCAGGCGATGGGCACGAATCGCCGGCATCAGGTCGCGCCGCCGCAGCTCGCCGGCGGTACGCGCCGCGCGGGCCAGTACGCCGGGGTCGGTATGGGATAGGCCTGCCAACAAGGCCGCTCCGGGATCGCGCCGGTGCATGCCGCAGGCGGCCAGACCGAGGCGGCGGAACAGGGGCTCGGGAGAGGCGAGCATGCGCTCGATCCAGGGCGATACGTGCTCCCAGTCGAGCCAACCCAATGCCATCCGATAGCCAGGCTCCGTTTCTCCTGCACTCCGCAGGTGCTCGCTGAGCCGCATCAGCACCTGGGCATCCCCCGACTCGAAGGCCAGCACCGTACTGGCGAACATCTCGCCGACAGCGTGCGGGCCGAGCCGCGCCAGCAGGGCTTCCAGCCCTGTGGGGCCGGAGATTCTCAGACCGTCCAGGTGGGCTTCGATGCGGCCATCCAGGATGGCCAGATGCTTGAGGTCGTAATGCGGGGCGCGCACGGCATAGCTGCGCAGGAGGGCGAGGAAGGAGGCTTCTTCGGCATGTTGTTCGATAACGGCAGGAACCGAGTTCACCGAGAGCCTCGTGCGCCAGGTCTGGAAGGGGCTGTGTGCGCCATTCACTGATGCGCTGTCGTTACACGATCCTGCGCCACTGAGTGCCATCGAAGGACATGAGATCGAACTCGCCGTTCGACCACATGACACCTTCGGCAGCGCTTAGCTGATAGCAGGATTTCGGACGATCATCGCCAAAGTTCACCGGCGCCAACTGATCGTCTTTCAGTTGATAGACGTTCGACATGGTGGAGGCGTAGAGATGGTCCATGAACCACTCCAGGTCCCAGATGTCATCGCTGGTTTCCGATTGATCGATGACGCTCCATGTATTGTGGCGTCCTTGCAGCAGAACCCCTCTATGGCCTGCCGCGTAGACGACGCCGCCAGGTGCGCACTTGACCGAAGTGAGTGTCACCGAGGTGGGGGAGTCACATGACTGCCAACGCTGGCCGTCGAAGTGCCATATCGCACCCTCTCGACCCACTGCGTAGATTTCTTCAGCCGAGAAGCCGTGAATCGCCTGGGCATTGAACGTATCTGGTAAACCTTCGTCGATGCGTACCCAATGCTTGGGACCATCGAAGCGGTAGGCGATACCCCTCAGGCCGACGGCGAAGGCGCGCCCATCGATGGTCGCTACCGAGCGGATACCGCCTGTTCGCGGCGTTCCGGGCGCTGGCGTACTGTCGTCGAATATATCTCCAGCGCTGGTACCGCTTGCCATGATCGCCGAGTAGTAGCCGGCACCAGACACCGCGATGAGCCCAAGTTCGGGTTGCGAGACCATGGTGATCGAGTGGGCGTCGTAGTTGGCCTCGCCTCGCGTGAATACGCCGTCCTTGTACTTGAAGGTAATGGCATGGGGGATGTCGGCGGCTTCCCTGGCCGGGTCGGCGGCATAGATATAGCCCAGGCCGGGCTGGCGCACGACGGCGGTGCGCATGATGAGTCCTTTCAAGGGGGTGTCGGCCATATGAGGCTCCTCCAGGATCAAGCGTTGGTCATAGGGTCGTGGTGTCCGAAGGCTCTGGTACGTGACCCGCAGTCGACGGTCGGATCTTGGCCTTCGGGCCGATCTTCATTTGCTGATGGCCCTCCCTGACCTGACTTTCGGTACAGGCCTTATCGCACTTGCTGCCGCCTTTCTGCGTCGCTTCGGCGCCAACCGCTTCAGCTTCAGCCACTGTCCAGCGGGCATTCGCATCGATGGTCTTGCCTGTCACATGGGGCTCCACTGTCGGGTGCGTCACGGTGAGGAGGTTCGTTTCTTCGTGGATATCGCCGTGGGTGCCGGTGGAGTGGCTATGGCCATCCTCACAGATGCAGGGCGCTTTGTCGGGGTCGTACTTGTTGTCCCCGTTCGCATCCGTCAGGAGAGGCTTGCCGCTCGCGCCTCTTTCCTTGAACTGTGATTTCGGCACGATGTGGTGGGGCGTCTTCCCATCGCAACAGTTCGAGGGTGAGTAGGGTGTCAGCACGCACTCCATCGCCTTCTTGCACTTCGGGTCGGCACAGAGCGCTTCCGACGCCCCCGCTCGATTGATGCTTCCGGTGGAGTAGGTGTTGGCATCGACATGGCGCTGGCAGTTGTTGTCCTTCAGCCCCTTCCTCACGTTATGGCAGGGATGGGAGGGGTCAGCGGCCGCCGCCGTGTCCAGGTAGGGCCAGGTCGGGCTGTTGCCTGGATCGGAAGCGTGATTGTGAGTGGTCAGGTCCAGGTTGCGTACGACGTTTTCCCCTTCGAACTTCACGTCCATGGACCAGGCCTTGAAGTACACCTTTCCTTTGATCTTGCTGGTGACGACGCCCTTCTTCGGCGCACAACCCGGCTCATCCCCATAACTGGTCTTGAAATAGCTCTTGTCCTTGAGCATCACTTCCTTGCCGCTGATCTTCACCGTCCTGCTGCCGTTGGTGGTGTCCTTGGCCATGCCGGTGTTGGGATAGGGAATCGGTACGCCCGGAGGGGTTGCGGGGGTTTGCGGCGGTGTGAAGCAGACATCGGGGAAGGCGGCGATTGCCTTGCCATCGGCCGCCTTGCAGGCAATCTCCATGTTGTTGGCATAGACATCATTGCCCATCAGGCAGCCCTCACGATCTGGTAGCTGAGCAGGGCGGCGGCGCGTTGGCCGGCGTCGTTGCCGAGGTGGCAGAAGATGTTCGGGCCATCGCCGTACTGCTTGCGACAGGCGGCGAGGGCGACGGCGAGCATGGCGGGGCCGATGGCGGCGCCGGTTTCGCCGATGCAGTCGGCCGGGTGCAAGAGGTGGAAGTGTTCCTTGCGCACGCGCAGGGTACGACTCAGGGCAAGTGCGGCTTCCTTGAAGTAGTACTGCTCGCCGGAGATATCGGTCAGCCGATAGTCCATCTTCTCCAGCCCGCAGCCGGCTTCGGCCAGGGCGGAGCGGACGGCCTGGGTCAGACCGTCGGCCCGCAGGGGGATGCCTTCGGCTTCCACCGTGGCCTTTTCCATGCCGAAGCCGAGGCCGATGCAGGCCAGCTGCGGTTCCTCGCTCGCCACCGGCACGCCGATCACCACGGCGGCGGCGCCTTCGCCTGGGATGAAGCCGTTGGAGTTCCGGCTGGTGAGCAGGCGTTCGCGTGCTTCGTAGGCGGCGAGGGTCGGTCCGGCGAGGAAGGAATCGACACCGGCGATCAGCACATGGCGATGACCCTGCTCATGGATCAGTTTGCGCGCATTGAGCAGGGCGACCGCACCGCTGACCCGGCCACGGGGGATGACATTGGAATTGTCGTGAAAACGCAGGCCCAGTTCCCGCTCGATGTCGTGCAGCAGGCTGATGTCCAGCCCCTCGAGCCGGCCGGGGCGCTCGGCTTCGGCCAGGCCCAGGAGCAGGGGCGTCTGCTCCGGAGCGCTATCCGGCACCGTCTGGAGAGCTTCGGCGATGGCGCGGGCGGCCATCCTGACCAGCTTGCTGCGGCCGCGCCAGGGTTGCTCCAGGGGCACCGTGGCCGCGATCTGCCATTCGCCGCCCCGGTCGAGGAAGCGGGTTTCCTGGAAGTTGTCGAGGGCGCAGCGGATGGCGGCGCAGCTCGACGGCGCGTCGAGCCCCACGGCGCTGACCATGCCGGAGCCGAGGATGCAGATGGCGGACATCAAGGGCTCTCCTCCGGTTCACGCCTGGACTTCACCAGCGCCGACAGGGATGGGTAGTAGTCCTTGCCCAGCGCGCGGGCGCGCCACCAGGCGGTTGACATGGTGCCCACCAGAACCTGGGCGATCTCGAACAGGTTGCGCCTGAGCGGGCGGCTGGTGCGCCAGGTGACTTCCACCGTGCGGCTGTCGGTGTCGATGGCCAGGGTGTCGATCACCGCCTGCAGCGTTTCGTGGCCGCCTTTTTTCAGGAAGAAGGTCACTGGCACCTGCAGGGTCGGCACCTTGAAGCCGGCGCGCTCCTGCGGGGTGAGGTTGAGCAGCAGCACGTCCTCACCGCCCTTGAGGTGCTCGGTCTGCTGGTCGGCGGGAGCGGCCTGGAAGTAGCGCTCGTCGAAGTCCGCCGGCAGGAAGGGGAAGCAGTCGGCCAGCCAGGCGTCATCGTAGGTGCCGGCGAAGGCGGCGCGTTGCGGCCAGCTGCGGCCGATGGGGCCGAGGGCCATGGGGCGGTAGTCGCCGCCGGGGCTTTCGATGGGCTGGTTGAGTTCTTCGGTGGCGGGCAGCGGCATGCCGACGATGTCGGCGGCGGCGATGGCGCGCGGGTACCAGCCGCATCCGGCCGGGTTGTCCAGATAGCAGTGACACATCTCCGGCTCGTTTTCCATGGGGTGGTTGCCGCCGAAGGCCTGGCCGTAGGAAATCTCCCTTTCGGTGAACGGCTGCGGCGCGCTGGCGCCAAGGCCGAGCACGGCGTGCTGCCACTGGCGCGGGCCGACCACCGCGAAGGCCTTGCTGACCCGGCCGACGCGGATGCCGGCGGTGATGCGCGTGGCCGGCCGGCCGCCGGGGGCGAAGGCCTTGCCCAGGACGAGCACGTCGCAGAAGGGTTTGACCGGGGCGAAGTCCATCTCCTGGCGCGGGGCCGAGAGGCCGGGCTCGCCGTGGAAGGTGTCGGTCATCAGCAGTGGGCGCTGGACATCCGCCAGCCGCGCCTCGCTGCCGTCCAGCGGCAGGTCGAAGGTGCCCTTGGCGACCACCACCAGCGATTCGCGCCCGTCCGGGGCGAGGCCCTGGGTATAGGCGGCGGCGAGCTTCGTTGCGTTGAGCAGTTCCATCTGCGCCTGGCCTCAGTTGATCTGCACCGAACCACCCTTGATGCGGTTGGCGCCGGACGATCGGCTCGACAGGTAGGCGCCACGGATCAGCACCTTGCCTTCGCGGGTCAGGGTGATGCTGGCCTTGCCGCAACGCAGGACGATTTCCCGCTCGGCGCAGAATTCCAGGCGCTCGCCATCCAGCTGCGCGACGGCCGGCGGCGCGGTTTCCGGCAGGCGCTGGATGCGGCCGATGACCAGCGGCCGGGCCGGGTCGCCGGCTTCGAACAGCAGGGCGACCTGGGCGCCGATGTCTTCGCGACTGAACGTGGTGGTGGTACGCGCGGCGATGCCGGTTTCGCCGGGGCAACCCGGGAAGGCCACCACCGGGGCATCCACCTTCGGCACGTCGAGCAATACGCCGATCACGACGCCGTCCAGGCGTACCGGGGTGGCGGAGGCGGGGAGGTGGAATTCGACGGTCATGGCGCTCGCTCCTTGGCTTCAGTTCTGCAGGATCTTCTGACCCTTGATGACGACGTTGCGGTTGGCCTTGATATCGATGGCGCCGGAACCGTCGATGGTGATGTTCTTGCCGCTGATGACGATGGTGCCGTCCTTCTTCATGGTGATGCTGGCCGAGCCGGTGGTCAGGGTGATGGAGTCGCCGGCGCTGAGGGAGAAATTCCTGCCCACGTCCAGGCTGTCGTTCTGGTTCACCGAGGTGTCGCGGTTCTGGCCCACGCTGCGGCTTTCGTTCTTGCCGATGTCGGTGCTCTGGTTGCTGCCGATGCTGATGCTTTCGTTGTCGCCGACCTTCTCGGTGCGGTTGGCGCCGATGGTGATGGTCTCGTTGCTGCCGACGTCCTCGGTGCGGTTGGCGCCGATGTTGATGGTTTCGTTGTTGCCGACGCTCTCCTTGCGGTCGGCGCCGATGGTGATGGTCTCGTTGCTGCCGACATCCTCGGTGCGGTTGGCACCGATGCTGATCTTCTCGTCGCTGCCGACCTTCTCGGTGCGGTTCACGCCGATGCTGATGGTTTCGTTGTTGCCGACATTTTCCTTGCGGTCGACACCGATGGTGATGGTCTCGTTGTTGTCGACCGTCTCGGTGCGGTCGTGCTTGACGTGGACGGTCTCGTCGTTGTCGATGGTCTTGGTGCGGTCATGGCCGACCCAGTGGGTCTCGTCGTTCTCGACCTCGATGTCCTGGTTCTTTTCCGCGTGGATGAACAGCTGCTCGGCGCCTTTCTTGTCCTCCATGCGGATCTCGTTGAAGTTGGCCGGGCTGCCGCCCTTGCTGGAGCGGCTCTTCACGCCGCTCTGGGTGGCGTTGGCGGGCAGCTCGTAGGGCACGGTCTGCTCGGCGTTGTAGACCCGGCCGGTGATGATCGGGCGGTCCGGGTCGCCTTCGAGGAAGCTGACGATGACTTCCTGGCCGATACGCGGGATCTGCACTGCGCCCCAGTTCTTGCCGGCCCAGGCCTGGGACACGCGCATCCAGCAGGAACTGTTCTCGTTGGACTGGTCGTGGCGGTCCCAGTAGAAGTGCACCTTCACCCGGCCGTACTGGTCGGTCCAGATTTCCTCGCCGCCGGGGCCGACCACCAGGGCGGTCTGCGGCCCCTGGACTATGGGGTGCGGGGTCTGCGGCAGCGGCCGGAAGGTCTGGCCGGCATCCATGCAGTCGAGCTCGCTCTCGTACTGCAGCATGCCTTCCAGGCGGCCCGACTCGGCGCTTTCCTGGGTGATGTGGTAGCGCACGCCCACCACCAGGTACTCGCGGTTCTGGTCCTCGCGCGGGTAGTTGGTCAGCTTGAACAGGTGGCCGGAGCCCAGGCCGCGGGCCTTGCCCCGGAGCTGCACGCGTTCGAACCGGGCCTGGATGGCTTCGATGCGGGTGCGGGCGTAGTGCTCGCCGTCCTTGCTCTGCACGTATTCGCCCGGGTAGTCGTAGAGCGGGTAGTCGCCCTGGGCGTGGCTGCGCGACACGCTGGAACGGACCTCCAGGCGCGCGCCGGGCCGTTGGAAGTCGTAGTCGTTGAGGGCCAGGGAGCCGGGCTGGACTTCCCGGGCCAGGCGCCAGTCGAAGAAGTGGTCGCGCTCGCGCTGCTCATCGGTGGGCGGGTAGTAGGGCACGCTGGCGTAGTCGCTCACCGTCGAGTGCGCGCCGTAGGCGTCGGCCAGCACCAGCACATGGCGGCTCTTCTCGTGGCGGAAGTAGTAGTAGATGCCTTCCTGCTCCATCAGCCGGCTGACGAAATCGAAGCTGGTCTCGCGGTACTGCACGCAGTATTCCCACTCGCGGTAGGTCTGGCTCAGGGCGTCTTCGAAGTCGGAGAAGCCGAGATCGCGGAACACCTGCTTGATGATGTCCGGCACCGTGCGGTTCTGGAAAATCCGGCAGTCGGAGGTGCGGCTGAGCAGCCACAGCCAGGGCCGCAGGCTGACCTGGTAACCGGCGAACTGGCCATTGCCGGCGCTCTGGCTGCAGCGGCTGACGATGCCGTGGAAGTGGCGCCTGCTGCCGTCATGCAGCTCCAGCGCCAGGCTCATGGGCTTGCCCAGCAACTGGTCGAACTTGACGGCCGGGTCCTCGGAGACCAGTTCCAGTTCGTACTGGAAGATCCGCCCGAGTTCCTCGCTGCCATCCAGGCTCTGCAGGACCAGCACGTTCTCCCCGAGGGGGCTACTGACCTGTACCAGGCGCGTGTTCTGTGTGATCGCCATCGATACTCAGGCCTCGCTTCAAGCCCTGCGGTCAAAGTCGTAATGAAGGGCGTTGTCGCGGCAGCTGATATGCACCCCGGCCAGCGGCCGGCCCTCCAGCATGCGGGTGAGGAATTCCCGGCTGAGGTCGGGCAGCAGCGTGTTGGTGAGGATGGCGTCGATCATCCGGCCGCCGCTTTCAGTTTCGCTGCAGCGCGAGACGATCAGGTCCACCACGTCCTGGTCGTAGTCGAACGGCACCTTGTGGCTGGCCTCGACGCGGCGCTTGATCCGGCCGAGTTGCAGGCCGGTGATGCTTTTCAGCATCGCGTCGCTCAAGGGGTAGTAGGGGATGGTCGCCAGGCGGCCGAGCAGCGCCGCCGGGAACACCTTGAGCAGCGGCTCGCGCAACGCCTTGGCGATGCCCTCGGGATCGGGCATCGGGTCCGGGGCGCCGCACAGGCTGGCGATCAGCTCGGTGCCGGCGTTGGTGGTGAGCAGGATCAGGGTGTTCCTGAAGTCGATCTGGCGGCCTTCGCCATCTTCCATCACGCCCTTGTCGAAGACCTGGAAGAAGATTTCATGGACGTCCGGGTGCGCCTTCTCCACCTCGTCCAGCAGCACCACGCTGTAGGGCTTGCGCCGCACCGCCTCGGTCAGCACGCCGCCTTCGCCGTAGCCGACATAGCCGGGCGGGGCACCTTTGAGGGTGGACACGGTATGGGCTTCCTGGAACTCGCTCATGTTGATGGTGATGAGGTTCTGTTCGCCGCCGTACAGGGCTTCGGCCAGGGCCAGGGCGGTTTCGGTCTTGCCGACGCCGGAGGTGCCGGCGAGGAGGAACACGCCAATCGGTTTGCCCGGATTGTCGAGGCCGGCGCGTGAGGTCTGGATTCGCCGGGCGATCATCTCCAGTGCGTGGTCCTGGCCGATGATGCGTTTCTTCAGCTGGCGGTCGAGGTTCAGCACGGTCTCGATCTCGTTGCGCGCCATGCGCCCGACGGGAATGCCGGTCCAATCCGCCACCACCGAGGCCACCGCCTGGTAGTCCACGCTCGGCAGGATCAGTGGCGACTCACCCTGCAGGGTGCCGAGGTGCTCCTGCAACTGGCCGAGCCGCTGGCGCAAGGCCTGGCGCTCGGCGTCGTCGAGGCGCCCGGACGGCGCTTCGGGGGTGTCCTTACCCGTATCGTCCACGGTTTCTGCCGAGCCGCGCAGCCGGGCGCGTACGGCGAGCAGCTCGTCCACCAGGGCTTTTTCTTCGCTCCAGCGAGCTTCCAGGGCGGCCAGGCGTTCACTCTCTGCGGCCAGCGCCGCGTCGGCATCGGCCCGGCGTTTGCCGGTGTCGATGCCGATGGCCTGCTCGCGCCCGATGATCGCCAGTTCCGTGGTCAGCGCTTCGATGCGCCGGCGGCTGTCGTCAACCTCGGCGGGCACCGCGTGCAGGCCGATGGCGACCCGCGCGCAGGCGGTGTCGAGCAGGCTGACCGACTTGTCCGGCAGCTGGCGCGCCGGAATGTAGCGGTGGGACAGCTTGACCGCCGCCTCCAACGCCTCGTCGAGGATCTGCACCTTGTGGTGCTGTTCCATGGTCGAGGCGACGCCGCGCATCATCAGCAGGGCCTTGGGTTCGGAGGGTTCGTCCACCTGCACGACCTGGAAGCGCCGGGTCAGTGCCGGGTCCTTCTCGATGTGCTTCTTGTATTCCGCCCAGGTGGTGGCCGCGACGGTGCGCAGGGTGCCGCGGGCCAGCGCCGGCTTCAGCAGGTTGGCGGCGTCCCCGGTGCCCGCCGCGCCGCCGGCGCCGACCAGGGTATGGGCTTCGTCGATGAACAGGATGATCGGCCTGGGTGAGCTCTGGATGTCTTCGATGACCTGGCGCAGGCGCTGCTCGAACTCGCCTTTCATGCTCGCACCGGCCTGCAGCAGGCCGACGTCCAGGCTGCGCAGCTCGACATCCTTGAGGGCCGGCGGCACGTCGCCGGCGACGATGCGCAGGGCGAAGCCTTCCACCACCGCCGTTTTGCCCACACCGGCCTCGCCGGTGAGGATGGGGTTGTTCTGCCGGCGGCGCATGAGGATATCCACCAGTTGGCGGATCTCCTCGTCGCGGCCGACTATGGGGTCGAGCTTGCCGCTGCGGGCCTGCAGGGTGAGGTCGACGGTGAAGCGCTTGAGCGCCTCCTGCTTGCCCAGCGCGCTGGGAGCCATGGCGCCGCTGGCCTCGCCGGGCGCGGCGGCGGCATTGAAGCCGTCGCTGGCGCCAAGGCCGTTCTCCGGCGAATTGCCGATGTATTCGCCGAAGCGTTCGGTCAGCGCCTCCACCTTGAACTTGTCGAACTCGCGGGAAATGGCCAGCAGCGCATGGCGCAGGCTCGGGGTCTTGAGGATGCCGACCACCAGGTGGCCGGTGCGCACCTGGCTCTCGCCGAACATCAGGCTGCCGTAGACCCAGCCGCGCTCCACCGCTTCCTCGACATGGGAGGACAGGTCGGTGATCGAGGTGGAACCGCGCGGCAGGCGGTCCAGCGCATCGCTCATGTCCCTGGCCAGGCGCGCGGGTTCCACGTCGAACTGGCGGATCAGCCGGTGCAGGTCCGAATCCGGTAGCTGCAGGATCTGGTGCAGCCAGTGCACCAGTTCGACATAGGGATTGCCGCGCAGCTTGCAGAACACGGTGGCGGCTTCGATGGCCTTGTAGGCAACACCGTTCAACTTGCCGAACAGCGCGGCGCGGCTGATTTCGCTCATGTTCCTGTCTCCTCGTTCCTTGGGGTGGAGGGGCGTTCCAATGCGTAGTGGCGGGCCAGCAGCAGGTCCGCGGGGGCCTTGTCCGGCGTGCCCAGCCAGGTGTCGAAGCCGAGGCGCGCGCCGCCATCCAGGTGCAGCGGCGGCACCTCTTCCCGGCGCAGCACCAGGTTCACTTCCCAGTCCAGTTCCTCGCCCTGATGCTCCGCGACCCAGGCGGCGAGCTCGCCGAACAGCTCGCCGCCGGGCAGCAGGCGCTGGTATTGCGACAGGTTCAGCGGGCCCAGGCGGATCATGAACTTGTGCTGGCGATCCCAGACGTGGCTGCCCAGGCACAGGTCCATGCCGAGTGTGCTGGCGCCGTGGCCGAGGCGGCTGCATGTGGGCAGTTCCAGCCACTGGCCGACATATTCCTCGATGCTCACCGGCAGTTCGAAATAGGTGGCGAGGATGGCGCGCAGGCCGTCCGGGTAGCGGGTCTGCGCCGCCAGGTGGCCGGTGTAGTGGTAGCGCGCGCTGTCGCAGAGCGGTCCCTGGCCGAGCAGGCTCTGCATGCCGCGCCCGGACAGCGCACCGAGGCGTGCGGCCCAGTAGTCATCGTCCGGCCGATCGTGGCTGACCGTCGGCCGCGATTCGGCCCAGGCGCGGTAGAAGAGGGTGAGCAGGCGATGGTTGAACACATCCAGGAAGCGCTTGAAGGCGCCGTCTTTATGGTGGCGCAGGCGTTCGCGGGCATATTCGGTCAGATGCAGGGGCAGTGGCCCGTTCGGGCCGGTCAGGCCGAAGAAGAACTGCTCCAGGCGCGGCGGACGGCCTTCCGCGCCGACATCGACGGCGGCCAGGGTCGAGGGGGCGAAGCCGCAGTCCGGCCGCTGGCCGAGGCGCAGTGGGTCCTCACCCAGGCGCAGCGAATGGCCGATGCGCGGGCGTGTCGGCAACTCGCACTCGATGCGCCGCAGCGCCTGGAAGAAGTCATAGTCCCAGGGCTCGGCCGCCATCGCGGCGATGGTGCTCACAGGTTCGGACGGCGTCCGGGACTCCCCGGCCATCGCATCACCTCGCCTCGATCCGTGGTGCGCAGCACCGTTTCGGTAAAACTGTTGATCGACACATAACGGGTCAGGAAACGCTCGAACACGCTGCCGAGGAGAAATACCCCGCTACCGCGAAAGGCGTTCTCGTCGAACTCCAGGCTGATCTCCAGGCCGCGGCCGAAGACGATCGGCCCCGGCATCGGCAGGCGCCGGGTACAGGGCCGGCTGCGTACCTCGAGCAGCCCCTCGATCTGCAATTGCACCGCCGGGTCGCCAGGGTCGCCGTACAGCCGCAGCAGTTCGCGCAGGGCCGCCGCGCCCTGGCCCTGCTCGGTCAGCGACAGGTAGTTCAGCGACAGCTGGCTGATCAGGCGCCAGGCGCTGGCGTCGTGGGCGCGGCTGGCCCGCGGCCGGCTCGGCCCGGCCAGGCAGCGCACGGCCAGCACGGGTGCGCTGTCTTCCAGGGTGAAGTCGCTCTTCGCGGTGCCCACCGGCATCAGCAGGGGCAGGTCGCGGTTGGTGCACAGCGCCTTGACGCCCAGCTGGCGCAGGTCATGGCGATAGGGCGCCTGGTTGGCATCCACCAGGGACACGAAGGTCTCGCTGCCGATGTAGCTGGCGCGCGGGCCGCTCCGCCGCCGCTGGCTGGGCAGCCGGCGCGGCTCGCGGCGGACGATGTAGTAGGCCTGGTCGCGGCCGTAGCGGGCCGGGTCGCGCACTGCGTAGAAAGGCTGGAAGGGCTGCTCCGGGCCGCTGCCGTAGCCGGTCACCTGTTGCAGCGAGTGGATCTCGAAGTCCAGCGGGCGGGTACGGTCGGCGATCACATGGTGCTCGTGCACCCGTTCGGACAGGTGGATGCGGTCCGTACGCCGGGGGAACAGGTTCACCGCGGGGGTGCAGAAGGGCACGAACTGCTCGGCGCCCACCGTGCCTTCCAGGGTCGGGTCCAGTTGTTCGAAGAGGACGATCAGCTCCAGCTCCTGGCCGGCGCAGCGGCGCACCGCAGGCCCCAGCCCGGAGAACTCGGCGAAGAGAAAACGCTGGGGCAGGGCGAAGTACTCCTGCAGCAGGCGGTAGCCCTGGAAGGCCCGCGGCACCACCGGCAGCAGCGCATCCTCGTCGTCCAGCCCGCGCGGCCGCAGCGCGCCCGGTGGCAGGCGTTCCACCCAGTCCTCCTGCGGGCACTTCACCAGCAGTGCGCATGCCTTGCCGAACAGTTGCTCGTAAAGGCGGAAGGGCTGCTCGTCGGCGCCGTGCAGGTACAGCGGCAGGCTGTCCAGGCCCAGGCTGTTGAAGGGCAGTCCGGCGCCGGTGCGCAGCCGCAGGCGCAGCCCCGCCTTGGCCCGGGGCTCGCCGGCGGCCAGGCGTCCGAGGGTGGCGGCCGGCGAGCCGAAGTATTCGGCACGGGCGACTTCCAGGGGCCAGAGGGTGACCGGGTGGGCGGTGCGGTATTCGCAGGCGGTCTGCTCTTCGGCGCCGAGCAGCCCGCGCAGCGCCGCGTCGCGCTGCACGGTGAAGCCGCCGGTCAGCGAGCCTTCGTTGGGATCGGCCTGGAGCTGCACCACCACCATCGACGGCGTGGGCGCCAGGTAATGCGGGTAGGCGATTTCCAGCAGGTTGTGGGTGAAGGTCGGGTATTCCGCGTCCAGCTTCAATTGCACCCGCGCGGTGAGGTAGGCGAAGCCTTCCAGCAGGCGCTCGACGTAGGGGTCGGCACAGTCGACGCCGGACAGGCCCAGGCGGCCGGCGATCTTCGGATATTCGCTGGCGAACTCCGCCGCGCTTTCGCGGATGTGCAGCAGTTCCTGGTTGTAGTAGTCCAGCAGGCGCGGGTTCATCGTGGCCTCCGCTGCTGCTCGGCCGGCACCACCTGGACGTGGCCGGTCTCGAGGTCGAGGTTGGTGGTGAGCAGCATGCGCAGGGGCACCGGTTCGGCCCACAGGTCGCCCTCGATCTCGAAGCTCAGGGCGTTGTGGTCCATTTCTTCCGGGCGCAGTTGCGCGCGCACCTTCAGGGACCTGCGCAGGATGCGCGGCTCGTAGGCGGCGATGGCGTCGGCGAGCAGCGCCTCCAGCGCCTGGACGTCGACGCTCGACGCGGTATGCCCGGCCAGGGCCGGCAGGCCGTAGTTGAGCACCGAGCTGCCGGCCGGGATCTGCGTGCCGGTGTCCGGGGCGAACAGGGCGGTGGTGTTGAACAGCCAGGCCAGGTCGCGCAGCACCGAGGCCTTGAGCTGGTTCAGCGACATGATCCGGCGGTCGGCGCCTTCCCGCGGATTGCCCGGCTCGTCGTCGGTCAGGCGGTCCAGCAGCGACGGCTGCAGGCGTTCCTGGGGCGTCAGTTCGGCCATCTCAGGCTTCCGCCGCATCGAACTGCAGGCTGCGCAGCTGCGCCTGCAGCGCATCCAGGGCTTGGTCGAGGCGCCCTGCACGGAGTGATTCATCGGCATTCATCGCGGCTTCCTCCGGTTGTCCGCCGGAGCGGCTCAGGGACGGGACTCGAACAGCCCGATGAAGACCTTCTCGTCCCACTGGAAGGGGGGGCAGGCCGCAACCCGGCTGACCGCCCTCGAGGCTTCGAGGCCATTGCCGTGGGCCCTGATCGCCTGGATTTCGGTGCGGCAGTCCTGGCTGTCCGGCACCTTTTCGCTGCTCTCCACCAGCAGCACCCGGTTGTCACCCACCTGCCGCGTCCTCAGGCCGCCCTCCTGGTCGAGATGGAACTGGCACGGCCATTTCAGTTGCAGATCCAGGTTGGCCTGGCCGGGCTCCACCAGCGCGCAGCGGCCCTCGCGCTCCTGCAGCGCCAGTTGCCGTTCGCCGAAGCGCGCCTGGGTGGCGGTATCAGCACCGGATTGGGCGCAGGCGGGCAGGGCGATGCACAGGGCGGTGCAGAGCAGGGCATGGATTGGGCGCATCATGACAGCTCCCAGAACCAGACCTGGGCGGAGAGGTTCGAGGGGTCGTCGTAGGTCTTGGTGAAGCCGCGGTTCCACAGGTCGATATGGTCGCCCACGGCCCGGCTCTCGCCCTGGCGGGTGAAGCAGTCCTTGAAGAAGATGATCCCGGTCTTGTCGATGAGAGTGCGCTTGGCCGCGGCACCGTCGGTGTAGATGGCCGGGCGCCCGAGGTGACGCCGCCAGAGCCAGTTGGCGAGGGACTCGGCGCCACGGGCATGGCCATGGCTGCACTTGGGTTCGGAGTAGGTGTTGCGGTCGACGTGCAGGGTGCGCTCGGCATTCAGGGTGATGCTCATGCGGATCGCGCACTGGTTGTCCCAGCCCCCGTCGCAGGGGTGGTTCTCGCTCGGGTAGTTGTTCCAGAGGTTGATGAATGCCGGCTTTGCCATGTCGAAGCTCCTCTTCGTGGCAGGCAAGGTTCCGCGTCCCCTGCGGCGACCACCGCAGGGGACGGCGGGTTCAGACCTTGACGTTCTCGCGGATGTTCCAGCCGTACTTGATCGGCCCGCCGTCCTTGGCGCCGTCCGCTTTCTGCGGCTGGTAGTCGACCAGCACCTGGGCGAAGTTGAGGCTGACGTTCTCCGTCAGGCGGTCCTCGCCGCCGCTGCCGCCGGTGCTCAGCGAGGACACCAGGACTTCCTTGAGGGTGATCACCAGATACTCGACCTGGTTCTCGCCGCCGGCCTTGCGCACCGTCAGTTTCGCCTCGGGATAATGCTTGCCGCTGGAGCAGGCCATCATCAGGTTGGGCGATGCCTTGTCGACGTACTTGGTGAAGGACAGGTCGTTGATGTTGACCTTGCCGGCGCCCCCTCCGCCCCCCATGTGCATGGAGCCGGACTGCGCCATGGCCCAGCTCCAGGCCAGCACATCGATCTCGTCGACGTGCGCCTTGTCCCTGGCCTCGCCCTTGACGTCCCCGATCTTGATGAACATATCTACAGCCATCTTGCCTCCCTAGTGGCTCGCGCCACTGTTTTCCCTGTGGCGGCCGCCTCCGCGGCGGACGCTTGTCGTGAGCGGTCAGGCCGCCTTGGCTGACGGCAGCTTGGATACCAGGCGCAGCGATACCGTCAGCCCTTCCAGCTGGTAGTGCGGGCGCAGGAAGAACTTCGAGCTGTAGTAGCCGGGGTTGCCCTCGACTTCTTCCACCACCACTTCGGCGGCGGCCAGCGGGTGCTGGGCCTTGGTGGTCTCGGTGGAGTGCGCCGGGTCGCCGTCGACATAGTTGAGGATCCAGTCCTGCAGCCAGCGCTGCATGTCGTCCTTCTCCTTGAAGGAGCCGATCTTGTCGCGGACGATGCACTTGAGGTAATGGGCGAAGCGGCAGGTGGCGAACAGGTAGGGCAGGCGCGCCGCCAGGTTGGCGTTGGCGGTGGCGTCCGGGTCGTCGTACTCGGCCGGTTTCTGCAGCGACTGGGCGCCGATGAAAGCCGCGAGGTCGGTGTTCTTCTTGTGCAGCAGCGGCATGAAGCCGTTCTTCGCCAGTTCCGCTTCGCGGCGGTCGGAAATGGCGATCTCGGTCGGGCACTTCATGTCCACGCCGCCGTCGTCGGTGGGGAAGGTGTGGGTCGGCAGGTTCGGCACTTCGCCGCCGGATTCCACGCCGCGAATGCGCGAGCACCAGCCATAGAGCTTGAAGGAGCGGTTGATGTTGACCGCCATGGCGTAGGCCGAGTTGGCCCAGGCGTACCTGGAGCTGTCGGCGCCGGTGGTTTCCTCCTCGAAGGCGAAGGCGTCCACCGGATCGGTCTTCGCGCCGTAGGGCAGGCGGGCGAGGAAGCGCGGCATGGTCAGGCCGATGTAGCGGGCGTCTTCCGATTCGCGCAGGGAGCGCCAGGCGGCGTATTCCGGGGTGGTGAAGATCTTGGTCAGGTCGCGCGGGTTGGACAGCTCCTGCCAGGAGCCCATGCCCATCACGGTGGGCGAGGCCGCGGCGATGAAGGGGGCATGCATGGCCGCGCAGACCTTCGACATCTCGCCGAGCAGCTCAACGTCCGGCGGCGACTGGTCGAAGTAGTAGTCGCCCACCAGGCAGCCGTAGGGCTCGCCGCCGAACTGGCCGTACTCCTCCTCGTACATCTTCTTGAAGATCGGGCTCTGGTCCCAGGCGGTTCCCTTGAATTTCTTCAGCGTCTTGTGCAGCTCGCCCTTGGCGATGCTCATCACGCGGATCTTCAGTTGCTCGTCGGTCTCGGTGTTGTTCACCAGGTAGTGCAAACCGCGCCAGGCGCTTTCCAGTTGCTGGAAGTCCGGGTGGTGCAGGATCAGGTTGACCTGCGCGGTGAGCTTGGCGTCGATCGCGGCGATGATCGACTCGATGGAGCTGATCGCGTCGTTGGAAATCAGCTCGGTGCGCGACAACGCCTGTTCGGCCAGGGTGCGCACCGCGGTTTCCACCGCCTCGCGGGCGCGCTCGGTCTTGGGCTTGAATTCCTGCAGCAGCAGGGATGCGAACTCGCTGGTCTGCTCGGTGGCGGCTTCGGGCTGCAGCGCTTCGGTGCTCATGGGGTCGGCCATGGTTCGGGTCCTCCTCAGGCTTGCGGCTCGGGATCGGTCGGCTTGGGCGCGCTGGCGAGCGCCTGCAGCAATGCCGGGTCCTTGATGGCTTTGAGGATCATGTCCTCGGCGCCGGTCTTGCCGTCCATGTAGGTCAGCAGGTTGGCCAGCTGGGTGCGGGCTTCCAGCAACTGGTTCAGCGAGTCGACCTTGCGGGCGATGGCCGCCGGGCTGAAGTCGTCCATGCTCTCGAAGGTGATGTCCAGGCTCAGGTTGCCTTCGCCGGTCAGCGCGTTCGGCACGCCGAAGGCCACGCGCGGTTTCATGGCCTTCAGGCGGGAGTCGAAATTGTCGACGTCGATCTCCAGGAACTTGCGGTCGGCCACCGCCGGCAGCGGTTCGGCCGGCTTGCCGGCGAGGTCCGCCATCACCCCCATGACGAACGGCAGCTGAACCTTCTTCTCCGCACCGTAGAGCTCCACGTCGTATTCGATCTGGACGCGGGGTGCGCGATTTCGCGCGATGAACTTCTGACTGCTGCTGTTGGCCATGTTGCTCCTCCTTGAAAGCCTCTACGGCTGGGTTGGCGTCGGAAACGGATCTTTTGCGGCAGCCTCTGTGCGCTACTCGGAACCGGGGCCGCGCAGATTCTCGAATTGCGAAAGCCCGTCCGGGATCAGGTTGCGCACGATGGCGGCGAAATCGGCGGTCACCAGTGTCTTGGCGCGGCTCAGCAGGACGGGCACCGGGCTGGAGGGTTCGTGACTGGCGTAGTAGGCCAGGATGCGATCGAGGGTCTTCAGCACGTCGTCGCGGCTGGCGATTTCGGCCGAAACCCGGGGCGCGGCGGGCGCGTCGCCGGCCCTGGAAGCGTCATGGGGTTGCGCATCGCTCGCGGTGGCCCCGGCGTCGGCCATGCCGGCCGGGGCGCCGTCCAGCTGCGGAGCGTGTTCGTCGATCAATTGCAGCGCCAGGCGGATCAACTGCTTGAGCGGCGCGAGATCGATGCCCTCGGCCGCGTCGACCCGCTCGCTCACCAGGCTTTCGATGGCCGCGAGGTGGGCCTGGGCCTCGGCGAGCGCCGCGCGGGTGCGTTCCAGCTCCCCGGCTTCGCCGTTCTGGAAGGCGCCGGCGACCTGCTCCAGGTTCAGGGTTTCCGAGGCGAAACGCTGCAGCCCGGCGGCATTCAGGGCCGCCCGCAGGCTGACCGTACCGAAGGCCCGCGAACGCACCAGCGGCGCATCGCGCAGCAACTGCAGCTGGGTGTCGGCGACCAGCCCGCGCAGGGCGTTGAGGCGGAAAGTGGGGTCGTTGTCATCTTCGCTGTCCAGGCGGGGGTAGAGCCCGTCCCAGTAGCGTTCGAGCAGTTCGCGGACCAGGGCGAGCCCCCGGGTCAGGCCGGGCAGGCCATCCAGGGCGACGGCGCTCTGCACCAGGTAATTGGCGATGCGCAGGTCCTTGCTGCGCCCGAACAATCCCGCGGCCAGATCGCGGACCTTGCGCCACTCGGGCGGTTCGGCCGCCAGCACGGCATCGCCCATCTGCCGTTCAGGCAGGCCCTGCGCGGCACGCTCCAGTTCGAGAAAGGAGGAATCGTATTCAAGGTCCTCGCCACAGGGCGAGTCTGCGCTAACGGCCGCAATCAACAGTGGTAAGTCCACCACGGCGGATGATCTCCATATCAACCTGCATCAAAGCCGGCGAGCCGATGTCATGTACGCAAGACTTGATGCAGTCCTTGGAATTACGTTCAGGCAAATTCGTTATCAGTGAATCTGCATGTAGGAGTGATCCAATTCTTGGTCGCCATTCAAACTTGTCAAGAAGTCCTGAGTGGCGGCGGAAGTTCAGGGGAATACAAGATAGGCGAAGCGGTAGGGATATGTTTATCTTGTTTCGAGATAGATCAAATTCCAAAAAAACATAACACTAATTCAGTTCATGGGCGACACTCGTTGCCTTTGTGAAGTTTATACTTGATTCCACGGGTAATGATGTTTAATGGCCATCATGGACGGAGAAAAAGGAGCATTGATGCCGCTGCGTTTGACCATCACCAGTTATCACAAGATCACACCGGGACAGTGTGCGGAAATGACGCTGGACCGAGGCGAACTGAAGATAGGACGGGGCACGGATAACGACTGGGTGCTGCCCGATCCGGAGCGCCTGGTGTCGAGCCAGCACTGCACCATCCAGTTCCGCGACGGGACCTACTACCTGACCGATACCAGCACCAACGGCGTGCTGCTGGTGAATTCCGGCGTGCGCATGCGTCGCGGCAACAGCGAGTCGCTGCAGGACCGCGAAGTGCTGCGCCTGGGCGAATACGAGATCCTGGTGCAGCTCGAAGCCGTCGCCCCGGGTGTGGCGACGGCCGATCCCTTCACCAGCTTCGACGCCCTCATGAGCCGCCAGGCCGGCGCGCCGGACGCATCCCCGGCGCCCCAGCCGGCGGTGCCCGACGCGCCGGTCAGCGCGCATTTCCAGGGGCGCTCGCCTCTCGACACCAAGCCCGACCTGTTCGACTTCCTCGCCGCGCCACCGGCCCCGCCGGCTCCCCGGCCGGACCACGTACCGGCCGAGCGTCACGACTTCCGGCCGCCGGAGCCGGCCAGCGCCGCCGCGGAACCCGCCCGGCAGCCGGCGATTCCGGCGGACTGGGACCCCTTCGCCGAGCCGGGTGCGCCTGCGGCGGGCGCCGCTGTCGCGCCTTCGCAGCCGGCCGCAAGCGTCCCGCAGGCCGGGCCGAGCGAACCGCCCGCGGCGATGCCGCTGGCTGCCGAAGCGCCGCCGAAACCCGCTCCCCCTGCGCCCCAGCCCGAACGAAGCGCCGCGCCGGCCAGCCACAGCGAGGCCCTGGAAGCCTTCCTGCGTGGTGCCGGCATGGACCAGCTGAAGGTGGACCGTGCCGAAGCCGCGGCCCAGATGGAAGCCATCGGCCGTAGCTACCGGCTCATGGTGGAAGGGCTGCTGGACGTGTTGCGTGCCCGCAGCAGCCTGAAAGGCGAGTTTCGCATGGCCCAGACGATGATCCGCCCGGTGGAGAACAACCCGCTGAAGTTCGCGCCGAATGTCGATGAAGCCTTGCTGCTGCTGTTGCGCCACGGAAACCAGGCCTTCATGGCGCCGGACCGGGCCATCGCCGAGAGTTTCGAAGACCTCAAGGCGCACCAGTTGGCCGTCATGGCCGGTGTGCAGGCCGCCATCAAGCATCTGCTGAAACGGTTCGAACCGGCGGAACTGGAAGCGCGCCTCGATAAACCTTCGGGACTTTCCGGGTTATTGCCGGGGGGAAGGCAGGCGCAATACTGGGAATTGTTCACCGAACTCTATGCCAGTATCTCGAAAGAAGCCGAAGATGATTTCCAGGATCTGTTCGGGCGCGAATTCAGTCGTGCCTATGAAGAGCAAAGTCTCAGGCTGAGGCGCAACTAGCGAGATATTGAAATAGTGGCACTTTATTGGACTTGATAAGTTTCTCGCTTCTGCAAGTCCGGTTGGTTTTTGCGGACTATTCTGGTTTGGAATCGAACGTCATGGAGGACGGATACATGCCAAGGAGATTATGGATAGCGGTGGCCGTGTTATTACTCTCTGCCTGTGCTTCCAGCGAACCGCCTCCACCACCGACCCGGGTCCTGCTGCAGTTCCAGGCTTCCGCCGATCTCAATCCCTCCGCCAGCGGCCAGCCCGCCCCGGTGCGCGTCCGGCTCTTCGAGCTGAAGAGCGGCGCCGCGTTCAATCGGGCCGATTACTTTTCCCTGGTCGAATCCCCCCAGGCCACCCTCGCGGCCGATCTCGTCGAACAGGATGAGCTGCTGGTCCGACCCGGCGACCGCCAGGCGCTGGAACGGACCCTCGACGCCGCGACCCGCCTGCTCGGCATAGTGGTCGCCTACCGCGACCTGGACAGCGCCGTGTGGCGGCAGCTGGTGACGGTTCCGGCCAACCAGGAGAGCCGGTTCGACATCGCACTCGGGGCCCGCGCCGTGACCGCCGTGCCCGTGAAAGAGCAATAGGCCGGTCGGGAGCCCAATCATGTCCTGGAACAACCGCGTGGTGTGGTCCGAGGGAATGTTCCTCCGGCCCCAGCACTTCCAGCAGCACGACCGTTTCCTCGAAACCCTGGTGGACGGCCGCTGCCGTAGCCTGATCGCCGGTGGCTGGGGCTTCTCCGAGCTGCGCATCGACGACGCCCTGCTGACCCAGGGCAAGCTGGCCATAGTCGCCGCCCGTGGCGTGCTGCCCGACGGCACGCCGTTCGACATTCCCGGCGACGATCCGCCGCCGCCGCCGCTGAACGTCGACGACAGCCTGCGCGATGGGCTGGTCTATCTGGCCCTGCCGCTCAAGCGAGCCGGTACCCGCGACACCGCGGACGAGGGCGAGCCGCCGGGCGGCGCCCGTTATATCAGCCGGGTCCGCGAGGTGCGTGACGACAACGCCGCCTTCGAGAGCCGCGCGCCGGTGGCGGTGGGAGCCCGTGCGCTGCGCCTGCTGACCGAACGGGACGGCCTGGGCGAATATGCCGGCCTGGGGCTGGTGCGGGTGCTGGAGAAGCGCGCCGATGGTGCGCTGCAACTGGACGAGACCTGGATTCCACCGCTGCTGGACGTGGCCGCCTCGGCCACCTTGTCCGGCTTTCGCCACGAATTGCAGGGCCTGCTGCACCAACGTGGCGAGGCGCTGGCCGGGCGGGTGGTGGCATCGGGCGCCGGCGGCGCCTCGGAAATCGCCGACTTCCTGCTGCTGCAGCTGGTCAACCGCGCCGAGCCGCTGATGGCCCACCTGGCCCGGCTCAGCCCCGTGCACCCGGAGCCCTTCTACCGCGAGCTGGTGGCCCTGGCGGGAGAGTTCTGCACCTTTTCCTCCAGCGAGCGGCGCCCGGCCGAGTTTCCGGCCTACCAGCACGACGACCTCGCCGCCAGCTTTGCGCCGGTGATGCTCGCCCTGCGTCAGGCCTTGTCGATGGTGATCGATAGCCGCGCCATCCCGATTCCCATCGTCGAGAAATCCTACGGGGTGCATGTGGCGATGCTGCCGGACCGCACCCTCATCGACTCCGCCAGCTTCGTCCTGGTGGTGCGCGCCGACGTGCCGGCCGAGCACCTGCGCAGCCTGTTCCCGCAGCAGGCGAAAGTGGGCTCGGTAGAACACATCCGCGATCTGGTGAACCTGCAACTGCCGGGCATCGCGCTGCTGCCGATGCCCGTCGCGCCTCGGCAGATTCCCTATCACGCCGGCTCCACCTACTTCGAACTGGATCGCGGCAGCGACCACTGGAAGCAACTGACCCACTCGGGCGGTTTCGCCTTCTACGTCGCCGGCCAGTTCCCCGGCCTGAACCTGGCCTTCTGGGCCATTCGAGGATAATCCGATGCATCCGATCGACGACCCCTTCGGCGGAGCGCCCGTCGGCAGCGGCTCCGGGGGCGGCAGCGACCGCACCATGATCATGCCCCGGCCCGGCGGACGGGGGCCCGACCCGCAGCCGGCACGGCCGGACCCCAGCCCGCCGCCGGGGCCCACGCCGCATATGGCCGGCGCACCGCTGGCGAACGTCCGCGCCCAGGGCCTCAACCCCCTGGAGCGGGCGGCCGGCCCCTTGCTGGCCCTGCTCACCCGGCTGCGCCGGACCCTGGCCCACCCCATGCCCGCCAGCCTGCGGGCCCAGTTGCTGGCTTACCTGCGGCAGTTCGAGGAGCAGGCGCGCGAGGCGGGGGTAGCGCCGGACGAGGTGATGCTCAGCCGCTATGTGCTTTGCACCGCCCTGGACGAAGCCGTGCTCAGCACGCCCTGGGGCAGCGGCAGCGACTGGGGCAAGCAGAGCCTGCTGATCACCCTGCACAACGAGGCCTGGGGCGGCGAGAAGGTCTTCCAGTTGCTCGAACATTGCCTGCAGGATCCACGGCGGCGCCTGCACCTGCTGGAGCTCCTGTACCTGTGCATGTGCCTGGGCTTCGAAGGCCGCTACCGGGTGATGAACGATGGCCGCAGCCAGCTCGAAGCGCTGCGTGAGCGTACCGGCGCGACCATCCGCAGCGTGCGCGGCGAGATCGAGCGCGAGCTGTCGCCGCACTGGCGCGGGCTGACGGTGGCCCGCGACCGGCTCACCCAGTACCTGCCGCCCTGGGTCGGGTTCGCCGTCTGCGCCGCGCTGCTGCTGTTGCTCCTGCTCGGTCTGCGCCTGAAGCTCGCCGCCGATGCCGAGCCGGTGTTCAGGAACATCCATGCCCTGGGCGAAATCCCGGTGCAGACCATCGACCGGCCACCGCTGCAACCCCGGCTGATCGAGCGGCCGCGCCTGGCCGGTCTGCTGGCCGAGGACATCAAGGCGCAGCGGGTCGCCGTGGAAGATGCGGCGGACCGTTCGGTGCTGACCATCCGCGGCGACCAGTTGTTCGCGCCCGGCAGCGCGGCGATCGCAGGCGACCTGCAGCCGCTGCTGCTGCGCATCGCCGACGCCATCGGCAAGGTCAAGGGCGAGGTGCTGGTGGCCGGCCACAGCGACAACCGGCCGATCAAGACCCTGCGCTATCCGTCGAACTGGAAGCTCTCCCAGGACCGCGCCCAGCAGGTGCTCGAGATCCTCACCGCGCGTACCGGCCAGAGCGCGCGCTTCACCGCCGAAGGGCGCAGCGACACCGAGCCGGTGGCGTCCAACGACAGCGCCGAAGGGCGGGCCCGCAACCGTCGGGTCGAGATCACCGTTTTCGCGGAGGGTGCCCAGTGAAGACCTTCTTCAATGTCTGCATCCGCTGGGTGGTGCCGGTGCTCGGGCTGGTCGCCCTCGGCCTGGTCATCTGGTTCCTCGGTCCGCTGATCGCCTTCGGTGGCTACGAACCCCTGTCTTCGGCCACCGCGCGCTGGCTGCTGATAGCCCTGCTGTTCGCGCTGTGGATCGGTTTCCGCGTGCTGCGCATCGTCCAGGCGCGGCGCAACGCGGCGAAGGTCATGCAGGGGCTGGTGGCCGTGGCGCCGGACGCGGCCACGGTCGCCACCGCCGAAGAGCTGGCGACGCTCAGGCAACGCATGGACGAGGCGCTGGCGCTGCTCAAGCGCGCCAGGCTTGGCGGCGGCGAACGGCGCAACCTGTACGAGCTGCCCTGGTACGTCATCATCGGCCCGCCCGGCTCGGGCAAGACCACCGCGCTGATCAACTCCGGGCTGAACTTCCCCCTGGCCGCACAGATGGGCGGCGGCGCCATTCGCGGGGTGGGCGGCACGCGCAACTGCGACTGGTGGTTCACCGACGAGGCGGTGCTGCTGGATACCGCCGGCCGCTATACCACCCAGGACAGCCACGCCGCCGTGGACAAGGCCGCCTGGCTGGGCTTTCTCGACCTGCTGCGCACCCAGCGCAAGCGCCGGCCCATCGATGGTGCCTTCATCGCCATCAGCCTGTCCGACCTGCTGCTGGGCAGCGACGCCGAGCGCACCGCCCATGCCCAGGCCATCCGCGCCCGGGTGCAGGAGCTGTACACCCAGCTCGGGGTGCGTTTCCCGATCTACGTGATGCTCACCAAGCTCGACCTGGTGCCGGGCTTCATGGAGTTCTTCGACAACCTGGGCAAGGAAGAGCGCGCCCAGGTCTGGGGCACCACCTTCGCCCTGGACGACGGCAAGAGCGCGCAAGGCCCGCTGGCCAGCTTCCCGGCGGAGTTCGCCGCCCTCGAACAGCGGCTCACCGAGCGCCTGGTCGAGCGCCTGCAGCAGGAGCGCGACCCGGCGCGGCGCGACCTGATCTACGGCTTCGGGCAGCAGTTCGCGGCGATCCGCGACAACCTGGGCAGCTTCCTCGACGCCGTGTTCAAGCCGAATCCCTATGAGGAGCGGCCGCTTTTGCGTGGCCTGTACTTCACCAGCGGAACCCAGGAAGGCAGCCCGATCGACCGGCTGATCGGCGCCATGGCGCAGAGTATGAACCTCGACCGCCAGCACCTGGCGCGGCAGACCGGTAGCGGCCGCAGCTACTTCATCGAGCGGCTGTTCCGCGAGGTCGCCTTCGGCGAGCGCGGGCTGGTCGGCAGCAATCCGAAGGTGGAGCGGCGGCGCAGGTGGGTGACGCGGGGGGCGCTGGCGACGACGGCGCTGCTGTTCGTTGCCGTCTGCCTGGTGTGGGCCGCCAGCTACCGCGCCAACCAGGACTACATCGCCGCCGTGGACGGGCGGGTCAAGCCGCTCAGGACGCAGGTCGAATCCATCGGTCCGGCCCAGCGCGACGTGCTCGCCGTGCTGCCGGTGCTCAACGCGATCCGCGACGTGGCGGCCAATCCACCGTCCTGGGCGCAGGGCTTCGGGCTGTTCCAGGGCGACATGCTCGGTGCCGAGGCCGGCAGCGTCTACCGCAAGCTGCTGGTCGCCGTGCTCGCGCCGCGCCTGCTCAGCCGAATCGAGGAACAGCTGCGCAACGGCGGCAACTCCGACTTTCTCTACGAGGGGCTGAAGGCCTACCTGATGCTGGCCAGTGCCGAGCATTACGACCCGGACTTCATCAAGGCCTGGATCAACCTCGACTGGGACCAGAGCCTGCCGCGCGACCTCGCGCCCGGGCAGCGCCAGGCGCTGGGCGAGCACCTCGACGCACTGTTCGAGCGCAAGCCGCCGCCGGCCCGGCTGGACGAGGCGCTGATCGCCGACCAGCGCCGGCAGTTGCAGCAGATGTCGGTGGCGCAACGGGTCTACAACCGGGTGAAGCGGCAGAAGCTGCCCGATGGCGTGAAGGACTTCCGCATCAGCGAGGCCGCCGGCCGCGACGCGCCGCTGGTCTTCACGCGCAAGAGCGGGCGGCCGCTGAACGACCCGCTGAGCGGCTTGTTCACCCAGCGCGGCTACCGCGAAGGTTTCCTCGCCGCCAGCCTGACCCAGTCCGGCTCGCTGGCCGAGGAGCAATGGGTGCTCGGCCGTACCCTGGACGACGACCAGGACGCCGCCAGCCTGGCGCTGGACGTGCGCCAGCTGTACTTCCAGGACTACCTGAACCACTGGGAAGCGCTGCTCGCCGACCTGGACTTCGTGGCCATCACCAACGTGGCCCAGGCCGCCGATGTGCTGCGGGTGCTGTCCGGGCCGGGTTCGCCGTTGAAGAAACTGCTGGTGGCGGTGGCCAGGGAAACCGACCTGCAGCAGGAAGAGCGCCTGCTGGCGGAAAAGGCCAAGGCCGCGGACGGCACGGTGGACAAGCTCAAGCAGCAGCTGGGTTCGCTGGTGGGGCAGTCCGGCGGCGGCGAGAGCCGGCCGGCCACCGTCGAAGACCCCATCAGTGCGCGTTTTGCCGAACTGAACAGCCTGGTGGCGAAGGACGGCGACGGTCCCGCGCCCATCGATGGCCTGTTGGCCGACCTCAACGAGCTCTACGTGCAGGTCAGCGGCATGAGCGGCGCCAGTGGCGACGCCCTGCTGGGCGAAGCGAAGAACCAGGCCTCCGCAGCGGCGGCCCGGGTGGCGCTCAGCGCCGAGCGCCAGCCGCCGGTGGTGCAGAACCTGGTCAAGTCGGTGGTCAGCGCCACCACCAGCAGCATGATGGGCGGCATCCGCAATCAACTGAACGCCGCCTGGCTCAGCGAAGTGGTGAGCGTCTACCGCCAGTCCCTGGCCGGCCGCTACCCCCTCGACCGCTCCAGCAGCCGTGACGCGACGCTGGAGGACTTCGGCCACTTCTTCGGCGTGGGTGGCGTGCTCGACAGCTACTTCCGCAAGTACCTGCAACCCTACGTGGATACCTCCGCCAGCACCTGGCGCTGGCAGCCGGGCGCGGCGGAGAAGCTCGGCATCGGTTCCGGCGTGCTGCAGACCTTCCAGCGCGCGGCGAACATCCGCGATGCCTTCTTCCGCGCGGGCGGCACCCAGCCGGCGGTGCGCTTCGAACTCAAGCCGGTGGCCATGGACGCCTCGGTCAGCCAGTTCATGCTCGACCTGGACGGCCAGCAGCTCAGCTACGACCACGGCCCGAGCCGCCCGGTGGCGATGCAGTGGCCCAGCCCCAACGCCCTGGGCATGGTCCGCGTCTCCGTCAATCCGCCCACCAGCGGCGGGCGTTCGGGGATGACCCTGGAGGGCCCCTGGGCCTGGTTCCGCCTGCTGGAACAGTCCGACCTGACCCCCGGCAGCTCGCCGGACCGCTTCACCCTGCGCATGCGCGTGGACAACGCCAGCATCTCCTACGAGCTGCGCGCCAGCAGCGCCTTCAACCCCTTCCGCAGCCGGGTGGTATCCGGCTTCAGCCTGCCGGAGCGCCTATGACGACACCCGGCTTCTACGGAAAACTGGCCGGCCGCGGCGACTTCCTGCACCGCGACCTGCCGCCAGCCTTCATCGAGGCCTGGGACGCCTGGCTGGCGGCGGGCATGGCGGCGAGCCAGGCGGAACTCGGGGCCGGCTGGCTGGATGCCTATCTGGTCAGCCCCTTGTGGCGCTTCGCCGTGGCGCCGGGCCTGTTCGGCGGCGAGGCGGTAACCGGGGTGATGATGCCCAGCATCGACCGCGTCGGGCGCTATTTCCCGCTCACCGTGGCGGCGCTGCTGCCGGCGAACACCGACCTGGGCGCCCTGGTGAGCGGGCCGGAGGACTGGTACGAGCGGGCCGAGGCGCTGCTGCTCTCGACTCTCGGCGAGGACGCCGAAGTCGAGGCCTTCGAGTCGGCGGTGGCACGCCTCGGTGGTCCGGCCTGCAGCGCCGGGCCGGCCTGGCGGCAGGGCCGGGACGGGCACCTGCATGCCGCTGCCGCCACGCCCCAGGGCCGGAGTGCCGCCCTGTTCCAGCTGGCTTGCGAGGGGGCCAGCCTCTGGTGGGGCAAGGGCTCCGAGCGGCTCCCCGCCGGGCTGCTGCGTTACCGGGGCCTGCCGGCGCCACAGAGTTTCACGGGATTCCTGGTGGGCGAGGGCGGGCATCCGTCCATCCCCGAATGCGTTCGGTCCGAGTCTGGAAGCCTCTGATGGCCTCGATAGCCGTGAACCAATACAGATCCGCCAGCCACAGCCATGTCGGCATGGTGCGCCAGGTCAACGAAGACGCCTGCCTCGACGCGACACAAGCCGGTCTCTGGGTGGTGGCGGACGGCATGGGCGGGCATGCCGCCGGCGATTTCGTCAGCAGCCTGATCGTCGATACCCTGCGCGGCATTCCGCCCGAGCCCGACCTCCAGGCCTATGTCCAGGCCATCCGCGCCATGCTGGAACGGCTCAACGCGGCGGTCCGGGAAGAGGCCGCGCGGCGCGGCGTGCCGCTGATGGGCAGCACCCTGGTGCTGCTCGCCGCCCGTGGCGGCCGGGCCATCTGCCTGTGGGCCGGCGACAGCCGCATGTACCGCCTGCGCGACGGCCGCCTGGAGACCATCACCCATGACCACAGCTACGTGCAGGAGCTGGTGGACAGCACCCTGCTCAGCGAAGCCGAAGCGCGAACGCACCCCATGGCCAACATGGTCACCCGTGCGGTGGGTGCCCAGGAGCGGCTGGAGCTGGCCAGTGCCGAACTGGATGTGCTGCAGGGCGATTGCTTCCTGCTGTGCAGCGACGGCCTGAACAAGACCGTCCAGGACGACGAGCTGCGGGAAGTGCTGGGTTACGCGGCGCCCTACGAAATGGTGCGCAGCCTGGTGCACCTGGGATTGACCCGGGGGGCGCCGGACAACATCACCGCGGTGGTGGTCAAGGCCTGTTGATGGAAGCAGCGAGCATGGACATCGAGATTCCTGGGTATCAGATCGAGCGAGAGCTCGGCAACGGCGCGATGGCGGTGGTCTATCTGGCCACCCAGCGCTCGCTGGAGCGCAAGGTGGCGCTCAAGGTCATGGCCTCGGCGCTGGCCGCCGACCCGAGCTTCTGCGAGCGCTTCCTGCGCGAGGGCAAGACCCTGGCGCGGCTCAGCCATCCGCACACGGTCACCATCCACGACATCGGCAACGTCGGCCACCACTACTACATGGCCATGGAGTACCTGCCCAACGGCACGCTCAAGGACCGCATCGCCGAGGGCGTGACGCCGGAGCAGGGCATCCTCTGGCTGCGCCAGATCGCCTCGGCGCTCGGTTACGCCCATGCCCAGGGCCTGGTGCACCGGGACGTGAAACCGGCCAACATCCTGTTCCGCGCCAACGGCTCGGCGGTGCTCTCGGACTTCGGCATCGCCAAGTCCCTGGAGGACCACACCCAGTTCACCCAGGCCGGCTTCGCCGTCGGCACGCCCAGCTACATGAGCCCGGAGCAAGCGCGCGGCCAGCAGATCGACGGTCGCGCCGACCTCTACGCCCTCGGCGTGGTGCTCTACGAGATCCTCACCGGCAAGCTGCCCTACAGCGGCAGCGATTCGCTCTCCACCGCCCTGGCCCATCTCACCGAGCCGCTGCCCGAACTGCCGATCGATCGCGGCCGTTACCAGGGCGTCCTGCGCAGGTTGCTGGCCAAGGACCCGGCCGACCGTTTCGCCGATGCCGACGCCCTGATCGCCGCGCTGGACCATCTCACAGTCACAGTGCCGGTGGCCGACAACGAGGCGACCCAGCTCCGCCCGATCGGCCGCTCCGCACTCCCGGCCGCAGCCCTGCAGCCGGAGCCGGTGAGGGTTACGCCGGCACTGGATACCGCCATCCCCCATCCCGCCGTGGCGGAGCTGCGCATGCCGGACCCGGCGGCCAACCGCGAAGGCGCTCCGCCCGGCCCGGCGCGCAAGCCATGGGCGCTGGTGGCCGCGCTGGCGCTTTTCGGCGTCGTGGTCGCGGCAGGGGCGGGCTACTGGTTCATGCGCCCGGACGCGCCGGCGCAGCCGGACAGTGCCCGGACCGGGGAGGTCAGCGAGCCGCTGGAGGATAGCGGTGGTGACGCCGCGACCACTGACGACACCCGGCCCGCGGCGGACGTGACGGCGACCGGGGACGGCGGGGAGCGCCCCTTGCTCATGGATGGCAAGAAGACCCTGTTCCAGCGCGTGCTGAGCAAACCCGGGGCGCGTTTCGCCGGCGAGGCCGGTGGGCCGGCCGCTGGCGCGGAGATCCCGGCGTTCTCGGTGTTCTACGTCTACCAGCGCAAGGACCTGGAGGGGCGCCACTGGGTCGAGGTCGGCGCCTCCAGCGATGGCCAGCGCGACGGCTGGCTGCCGGCCGAGCAGGTCAGCGACTGGAAGCAGAGCCTGGTGCTGAAGTTCACCGAACGCTCCGGCCGCTCGCCGGTGATGTTCCTCAAGGATGCCGCGACGGTGGAGCGCCTGCTCGCCGACCCGGCCCGGGCCCGCGATACCCTGCACAAGGCGCGCTTCGACCAGGCCGATCCGCAGGTGGTGGCGCTGGAGCCCGGCGACCGCGCCGTGCCCCAGGACAGCTTCTACCTGCTGCCGATCTTCGAGTCGCGGGAAAGCTTCGATGCCAGCGGCCAGCCCGTGCAACTGCTCGACGTGGCGTCCATCGACCCCGGCGACGCTCCCCGGACCAGGGGCGAGGGCGGTGCGCCGGCCGCCGGCGGCGACAGCTTCCGCACCGGCATCGTGCTGGTGGTGGACACCTCGGTATCGATGCAGCCCTACATCGACCGGGTCAACCGGGTGGTGCAGGAGTTGCAGCAGCAGATCGCCAGCCGGGGCGACCTGGAAAGCGTGAGCTTCGGCCTGGTCGGTTTTCGCAGCAACGTCGAAAAGACGCCGGGCCTGGAATACGTGACCAGGACCCTGGTCACCCTGGAAGAGGGGGGCGATCCCCGGCGCTTCGCCGAACTGGCCGGCCAGGTCAGGGCCACCGATGTCTCCAGCCACGCCTTCAACGAAGACGCCTTCGCCGGGGTGATGGACGCGGTGGAGAACATGGACTGGACGCCCTATGCCGGGCGCATGATCCTGCTGATCACCGACGCCGGTGCCCTGCGCAAGAACGACCCGCTGGGGCGCACCCAGATGAACGAGGCGGAGGTGCGCGAAGCCGCGAGGGCCAAGCAGATCCGCATCTTCGCCCTGCACTTGCGCACGCCGGCGGGGCGCAACAACCATGGCTTCGCCGAGCAGCAGTACCGCAGCCTGACCGCCGACCCCAACCCGCAGATCGCCGACCTCTATGTGCCGGTGGCCGACGGCGGGGTGGACCGCTTCGGCGACACCGTCGCGGAGATCGGCTCGGTGATCGCCAACCTGGTCCACGAAGCGCGCAACGACCGCCTGCCCAGCCTGCCGCCCCTGCGCGAAGGGGCCAGCGTCGCAGCCAGGACCACGGCGGTGGGCTATGCCATGCACATGGACTTCCTCGGCCGCCGTTCCGCCGCGCGGGCACCGCAACTGGTCACCGCCTGGACCGCCGACCGGGACCTGGCCAACCCTTCGTTGCCGGCCTTCCAGGTCTGCGTCCTGCTGAGCAAGCTGCAACTCAACGAACTGCAGCAATCGCTCAAGCTCATAGTCGAGGCCGCGCGGCGCACCCAGACCTCGCCGAAGGACTTCTTCCAGGAAATCGCCAGCGCCAGCGCCCACATGAGCCGGGACCCGACCCGGCTGGCCCGTGGCAGCAACCTGCTGCAGAGCGGCGTGCTCGGCGAATACCTGGAAGGGCTGCCGTACCGCAGCAAGTCGCTGAACATGACCCAGGAGCTCTGGCTTTCCCTCAGCGTGGCGGAGCAGCAGGACTTCATCGACGAGCTGGAATCGAAGATCCGCCTCTACGAAACCTTCCACAACGACATCGCCAACTGGGTGCGCTTCGGCGATGCCCAGCCGGGCGACGCGCTGTACCGCGTGCCGCTGGCGACATTGCCTTGAGGGGGCTGGAGGGTGAAATGCGCGAAGTCCGGGCCGAGAGCGTGCCGATGCTGAGGCTGAGGGAGGTGAGCAAGACCCGTGGCGAAGGGCGCCAGCGCTATCGCCTGGTGGTCCCCCGGCTCGATCTGGAGCCGGGGCAGCGGCTCGCCCTGATCGGCCCCAGTGGCAGTGGCAAGAGCACCCTGCTGGACCTGCTGGCCCTGGTGCTCTCGCCGGACCCGGGCAGCCGCTTCGAGCTTACCGCCAACGGTCGCAGCCATGACATCGCCGCGCTCTGGCACGCCGGCCGGCAGAGCGCCCTGGCTGATCTGCGCAGCCACCTGGTGGGCTACGTGCTGCAGACCGGCGGCTTGCTCGGTTTCCTCGACGTGGAGCGCAATATCGGCCTGTCCCGCGCCTTGCTCGGCCTGCCGGCGGAGCCCGCGGTGCGGCGCCTGGCGGAGCGGCTGGAAATCGCCGAGCAGTTGAACAAGCGACCCTCCGCGCTTTCCGTCGGCCAGCGCCAGCGGGTCGGCATCGCCCGGGCGCTGGCCCACGACCCGCCCATAGTGCTGGCCGACGAGCCCACCGCCTCGCTGGATCCGCTGAATGCCGAGCGGGTCATGCGCCTGCTGGTGGCCCAGGCCGAAGAGCGTGGTGTGTGCATAGTGGTGGCCACCCATGACGCCAACCTGGCCCGGCGCGCCGGCCTGCAACCCTGGGCACTGCAGGTGCGGCCCGGCGACGACGGCGGGGTGACGGCGACCCTGGAGGCGGCTTCATGAAGCCGGGGCTGATGCTTCAGCTCGCCTGGCACGACTACCGCACCGAGTCGCGCCTGTCGCTGTGCGCGGTACTCGCGCTGGTGGCGGTGCTGGCGCCGCTGCTGGTGCTGTTCGGCCTCAAGTTCGGGTTGGTCACCACCCTCACCGAACGCCTGCAGCAGGACCCGGCGGTACGCGAGATCATCCCCCTGGCCGGCGGACGTTTCAGCGCCCGCGACATCGCCGAACTGGCGGCCCGCCAGGATGTCGCCTTCGCCCTGCCGCGCACCCGCCAGATCGCCGCCACCGCCGACCTCTACGCCGGCGAGGGCCAGCCGCTGACCGTGGAAATGCTGCCCACGGCCGAAGGCGATCCCCTCGTCTCACCCATGCTGCTGCCGGAAACGGCGGATGAAGTCACCCTCAGCCGGCGGGCGGCGGAAAAGCTCGGCCTGCGGGCCGGCGATGGCTTCACCGCCGCCTTCGGCCGCCAGCGCGACGGTCGGCAGGAGTACCAGCGCATTCGCCTGCGGGTGAAAGGCGTGCTGCCACTGGAGGCCTTCCCCCGTGACGCGCTGTTTTCCCGTGCCGGCCTGCTGGAGGCCGCCGAAGACTACCGGGACGGCGAGCCCTGGCCCGGCTTTCGGCCGACGCCCGATCCCGCGCGGGTGTATCCGGGATTCCGCCTCTATGCCCGCGACCTGGACAGCGTCGAAGGGCTGCGGCGGCTGTTCGCCGACCGTGGGCTCGAGGTGGCGACCCAGGCGGCGGCGATCGCCCAGGTGCGCTCCCTCAGCCGCAACCTGGCGCTGGTGTTCTGGATCATCGCCGGCCTGGCGGTGCTGGGCGCTTTCGCCGCGATGACCGCCAGCACCCTGGCGGCGGTGGAGCGCAAGCGCCGGGCGCTGGCGGTGTTGCGCCTGCTGGGTTTCTCCACCGCGGCGCTGATCGCCTTCGTCGTGCTGCAGTCGCTCTACACCGGCCTGTTGGGCGTGCTGCTGGCTTCCGGTCTCTACGGCGTGGCGCAGATGGGCCTCAACCGGCTGTTCGAGACGGGCGCCGGCGAATACGCCTGCCGCCTGCTGCCGGGCCATTACCTCGCGGCGTTGCTGACCACCCTGTCCTGTTGCGTGCTGGCCTCGGCCTCGGGTGGCTGGCGCGCGGCGCGGATCGAAGCCTCGGAAGGATTGCGCGATGTCTAGACCCGTCGTCCGCTGCATGCTCGCCTTCACCCTGCTGGCCGGGGCCGCAGTGGCGGAAGAAACCACCTCGCCGGACAACCCCAGGCCGCTGGCGGACGATGTCAGCCTGCCGCTGCCCTGCGAGGGCGAAATGGTCTTCCGTTATGTCTATGTCCTGGCGCGGGGCACGCTGGATGACCGTGAGGTGAACCTGGGCTACCCCTTCAGCGAGGGCGATGCGGGCTACCAGCAATCCTTCATTTCCGGCTACCGGCGCGACTACATCAACGGCCAGTTCGTGCTGGGCGACCTGCCGGCGGACTGGCGTACGCGCATCGAACCGAACCTGCCGAAGGCCGAGGCCGATACCCCGCTCAAGCCGATGTTCTATTTCCTCGGCAAGTACGAGGTGACCCAGCGCCAGTACGACCTGGTCATGGCCCAGGCAGCGGCGCTGGAGGAGCAGGGCGAGCCACCCGCCTGCCAGCCACCGGCCACCGGCATGCAGGCGCGCCTGCCCAAGGTGAAACTCTCGCGCCTGGAGGCCGAGCGCTTCACCGCGACCTACAGCGCCTGGCTGCTGAAGCATCACCGCGACCGCCTGCCGGTGAGCGGACGCCAGGCGAATGCCGAGGACGGCGGCATGGGGTTCGTTCGTCTGCCCACCGAAGTGGAATGGGAGTTCGCCGCCCGGGGCGCCCATGGGGTGAGTCGCCAGGAACTGGAAGCCCGGCTGTTCCCGCGCAAGGTCGAAGGCAGCGACAACGAGGGGCCGCTGAGCGACTGGGCGGTGTTCAGCCAGGTCGCCGGTGGCACCGGCCAGGGCGCGCGGCTGCTCCCTGTCGGGTTGAAGAAGCCCAATCCCATCGGCCTGTTCGACGTGCTCGGGAATGCCGCCGAGATGGTCGAGGAACCCTTCCAGCTGGTCCACGCCGGGCGCCGCCAGGGCACCTATGGCGGCTTCGTGGTCAAGGGCGGCAACTACCTGGAAGGCGAGATGACCCTGTTCACCGGCATGCGCCGGGAGTACCCGCTGTTCGCCGCCGATGGCAGCGCACAGCGCAACGAAACCACGGGTTTCCGCGTCGCGCTGGGCGCGCTGTCGGCGCCACGCTCGCGTTACCCGGAGCTGTTCGAGCAATGGCAGCTCGAAGGCCGGCTGGCCGGGCTCACCGACGAAATCCAGGACGCCGAGGACCCGACCAAGCTGCTCGACGAGATCATCAAGGGCAGCACCGACCCGAACCTGCAGGCGCGCCTGTCGCTGGTGAACGAGGAGCTCAAGCGCAACGTCTCGCTGATCGCCCGCCAGCGGGAGGAGGCCGCCGGCAACCTGATCCAGTCGGCCGCCCTGGTGGCGGAAACCGTCAACAACTACAACATCCGCCTGACCAACCTGAACAAGAGCCTGCAGCAGGCCAGGGCGGCCAAGGACAGCGCCGCCGCCGAACTCTACGAAACCGCCATCGGCAATGGCCGCAGCGCCCTCGATGGCGCCGTGGCGATCTACATCGACAACCTGGCGACCGGTACGCGTTATACCGATGCGGTCATCCAGGCGCAGTTCCAGCGCACCCGGGAAGAACTCGGTCGCAAGCCGGTACTGGGCGACAGCCTGGTCAAGCGCGCCACCCTGTTCGTTCGCCATGTCGATCGGTATCGCAAGGAACAGCGCGCCGAACCGGCGGCGATCCTGAAGGAATTGCTCGCGCCCTGAGGGGCCGGCGCAAGCCTGGGTCCCATGCGGCGTCGGGGGGAGCCGCCGACGGGGCCGAAGCGGAAATCAACTGAAAGGAGAAAGCGACCATGGAAAATCAGCGCAATAGCTTGTCTGTCTGCCGGCGTATCGCCGTAGGTGCGATCTGTGCCGCCGTTTTCCTCAGCGGCTGCACGACGCTCCGTGGCGGAACGAGCGCCAAGGTAGCCGCCACCACCCAGGCGCAGTACTACCCGGGCTGCTACGAACCTGTCGACCACTTGCGCGGCTCCGATGCCGCCATGCAGAAATCCGTGACCACCGGCGCCGTTGCCGGCGGCCTGCTGGGCGGCCTGACCGGCGCCCTGACCGGCGGCGACCACGCCGCGCGCAATGCGCTGATCGGCGCGGCCACCGGCGCGGTGGTCGGCGGCGCGGCCGGCTACTACACCGAGCGGCAGAAACAGATCACCGACGACCGCGCACGCATTGCCTCCTACGGGACGGACATCGACAACAGCGTCGGTGAGATGGACCGCAGCATCGCCTACGCAACGGCGGCGCAGGATTGCTACCAGCGCGAATTCACCAGGCTGCAAGCGGCGCACAAGGCCGGCAAGATGAGCGAGACGGAAGGCAAGAAGCGCTTCGCCGAGATCATCAGCGGCCTGAAGGAAACCAACGCGCTGCTGGCGGCGGCGGACGGCCGCGCGGGTGAGAACATCGACACCTACACCCAGGCCTACGAGAAGGACCTCCAGCAGATCGGCGTGGAGCGGCAGAGCGTCACCCAGGTGGCCAAGACGAAGACCAGCAAGCCGGCGGTGGCGAAGAAGGTGCCGAAGGAAGCCGTCGACACCGAAGTCAAACTGCAGCAGGCCGACACCAGGCGCACCCAGATCAAGCAGGTGACCTCCCGTGGCACCAGCATGATTTCCAGTGCCTGCAACAACCCGGACGTGGGCGACTGGGGCGCCGAACAGTGTTCCAGCGTGTGATGCCGGCATCCTGTCACGCAACGCCATGAAACAGCGCTTCGCCGCGCTGTTGCATCGCCTTGGAGCCCTGCTTTTTCCAGCGGAGAAAGCAAAGAAGCCCCGCGCGGGGCGGGGCTTCTTCATTACCGAGCTACCGATGGCGGCTTAGGCCTGGATCACCGGAATCTTGGCGTTGGCCGCAACTTCCTTGTACTCGGCGATCTGGTCGAAGGACAGGTAGCGGTAGATATCGGCAGCCATGCTGTCGATGTTCTTCGCGTACTCCATGTACTCGGCCACGGTCGGCAGTTTGCCCAGGATCGAGGCCACGGCCGCCAGTTCGGCGGAGGCCAGGTAGACGTTGGTGGCGTCGCCCAGGCGGTTGGGGAAGTTGCGGGTGGAGGTGGAGACCACGGTCGAGCCAGCCTGCACGCGGGCCTGGTTGCCCATGCACAGCGAGCAGCCCGGCATTTCCATGCGCGCGCCGGCGCGGCCGTAGATGCCGTAGTAGCCTTCCTCGGTCAGCTGGTGCTGGTCCATCTTGGTCGGCGGGGCCAGCCACAGGCGGGTCGGGATACCGCCCTTGACCTTGTCCAGCAGTTTGCCGGCGGCGCGGAAGTGACCGATGTTGGTCATGCAGGAACCGATGAACACCTCGTCGATCTTGTCGCCGGCCACGGTGGACAGCAGGCGGGCATCGTCCGGGTCGTTCGGCGCGCAGAGCACTGGCTCCTTGACCTCGGCCAGGTCGATCTCGATGACCGCGGCGTATTCGGCGTCGGCGTCGGCTTCCAGCAGTTGCGGCTTGGCCAGCCAGGCTTCCATGGCCTG
>NZ_JBHSOU010000074.1:0-18585 GCF_042656385.1 Pseudomonas sp. GCM10022186 | reverse complement strand
TGGCAGCGCACGCCCTTCTGGGCGAAGGGCAGCAGGGCCTCGGACACCAGCTGCGGGCCGAGGAAGGAGCCGCCGATGCCGATGTTCACCACATCGGTGATGGGTTTCTCGGTGTAACCGCGCCACAGGCCGTTGTGCACGGCGCCCACCAGCTCGGTCATCTGGTGCAGCACGCGGTGCACCTCGGGCATCACGTCCGTGCCGTCCACCCGCACCTTGTCGCCGATGGGCCGGCGCAGGGCGGTGTGCAGCACCGGCCGGCGCTCGGAGGCGTTGATCACCTCGCCGCGGAACATCGCCTGGATGGCATCGCCCAGCTGCGCTTCCTCGGCCAGCCTGACCAGCAGGGCCAGGGTGTCGGCGCGGATCAGGTTCTTCGAGAAGTCCAGCAGGAGGCCGCAGGCGCTGAGACTGAAGCGCTGGAAACGCTGCGGGTCCTCGGCGAAGGCCTGGCGCAGGTTGAATTGCTGCATGGCCTTGCGGTGGACGGCCAGGGCCTGCCAGCTTTCAAGGCGGGGCGCGTCGATCGGGGCCAGGTGGTGAGGTTGGGTACGCACGCTAGTGAACCTCCAGGATTCATCGTTCTTCCCGGATGGAATCCGGACTACGGAACGACCGAGGCGGATAAGAACCTTGTAGGGGCGAATTCATTCGCCAAGCAGGCCGAAGGCCTGCCCTTGGGCGTCACACGGGGGCACTGCGTACCCCTTGGCGAATGAATTCGCCCCCACAAAAAAGCAAAAGCAGTGCCGCATGGATTACTGATGCCGGACCTCAGCCCAGCAGCGCCAAGGCCTCGGCCGTGGTCTCCCGGATGCGCTGCCAGTCGCCATTGCGGACCCACGCCTTGTCCAGCATCCAGCTGCCGCCCACGCACATCACGTTGTTCAGCGCCATGTAGTCTCGCAGGTTACCGGGATTGACCCCGCCGGTAGGACAGAAACGGATGCCCGGGAAGGGTCCGCCGAAGGCCTTCAGCGCCTTCACCCCGCCACAGATCTCCGCCGGGAACAGCTTGAAGCGGCGATACCCCAGGGCGTAGCCGAGCATGATCTCCGAGGCGCTGCTGATCCCCGGCACCAGCGGCAGCGGACTGTAGACGCCGGCCCGCAGCAGCTCGGCGGTGCACCCCGGGGTGACCACGAACTGGGCGCCGGCGGCTTCGGCCTCGGCCAGCATCCACTCATCGAGTACGGTGCCGGCGCCGATGCACAGCTCCGGGCGCTGCTCGCGCAGGGTACGGATGGCGGCCAGGCCGTGCTCCGAGCGCAGGGTCACTTCGAGGCAGGTCAGGCCGCCGGCGGCCAGGGCGTCAGCCAGGGGCAGGACGTCTTCCTCACGCTCGATGGTGATGACCGGGAGGATGCGCGCGGCACTGCACAGGCGGTCGATGATATCGACCTTCTCGACCATGCTGGGCACGGTCACTCGACGGTCTGCCGGGATATTGGGGAGGCTGGTCACGAAGTGATCCTTCAGGCTCGGAGCCGGTGGTTTTCAAGTAACGGAAGCGGTGCGCGCCCTACCAGACACCACACCGCCGAAATCTAGTTAACTACCTACATTTCATCCTATAAAAAGGGAATAAAGCAGATAGCCATGAATCAATGTAGTAATACTAACAACATTTACTGAGAGCACGCATTACCTTTCAGCAGGAAATCACGACGCATCCACAGTAATGGAGCGACATCCCGGCAGCTCTCAGTCCACCCAGGCCTTCAGGCACAGGCGGGCTTCTTCGCCCGGCGCCAGGGTGACGCTGTCTTCCCCGCAGGCGGCCGCTTCCACGGTGACGAACCCCAGGCCCTCCGCCCAGCTCACATCGCCGAGGGGGCGGCTGCCGGGATGCCAGACCACGGTGTCGGGATTGCCGCTGCCGTCCACCCGGATTCGCCGGCGCCAGTCGGGATCCTGGATGATCACCCTGCCACCCCGGCGGAAGACCCTGTGGCAGCCATCGACGATGCGCAGCTCCCCGTCCTGGCGGCATGGCTCCCGCTCCAGCAGGTCGCTGCCCTCGGCGCCATCCAGCCCGAGCAGGCCGATCCGCGCGACATCGCTGACGCGCCAATAGGCATGCAGGGCATGGCTGAGCACGCAAGGCTCGCTGTCGCGATGACGGGTGCTCAGTTGCAGGCACATCCGCTCGCCCAGTTCCACCTCCAGCTCCACCAGCCAGTCGTGCAGCTCCAGGCGCCAGCACAGGCGCACGCCGTCGTCGCAGGACTGCTTGTCCACCAGCCGCCAGTCGGAGAGCCGCGCCCAGCCATGGTGAGGCCAGCCGCTTTCCATGGGATGGCGACCGAACCAGGGCCAGCACACCGGCACGCCACCGCGGATGGCGCCGATCTTCGGCCAGCGCGAGGCGCACCAGAGCAGGGGCCGCTCGCCACGCGGCTGGAAATGCAGCAACTGCCCGCCCTGGCGGCTGAACACCGCCTGGCAGCGCGGATGCTCCACCAGCAGCAGCTCACGCCCCTGATGTTCGGACCAGCGAAAAGGATTGCCCGCAGGCGCGCGCAGCAGCCCCTCCAGTGGCGAGCCCTGGGTTCTATCGGTCCGCGCGGCGCGTTCCGGTGCCCGGGATGCGGCAGGTTTCACTTCAGGCGTTCCAGGTTGCGGGTGAAGGCGCTGGCGCCCTGCTCGGCGCTGCTGAAGGCTTCGCGCATGAAGGCGAACAGCTCGCGGCCGGTGCCGACGTTGGGTTCCAGGTCCCAGCGCGCCGGTTCGCGGGCGGCGAATTCGGCGGCATCCACCAGCACCTCCAGGGTGCCGGCGACGCCGTCCACCCGCACAACATCGCCGTCGCGCACCCGCGCCAGCGGGCCGCCGTCGAAGGCTTCCGGGCAGAGGTGGATGGCCGCCGGGATCTTGCCCGAGGCGCCGGACATGCGCCCGTCGGTGACCAGCGCCACCTGGTAGCCGCGGTCCTGCAGCACGCCGAGGTAAGGGGTCAGCTTGTGCAGCTCGGGCATGCCGTTGCTGCGCGGGCCCTGGAAGCGCATCACCGCCACCAGGTCACGGTCCAGCTCGCCGGCCTGGAAGGCGTCGGCCAGGGCCTGCTGGTCATGGAACACCCGCGCCGGCGCTTCCACCACCTGGTGCTCGGGGGCCACCGCGGAGACCTTCATCACCCCGCGGCCGAGGTTGCCCTGCATCACCCGCAGGCCGCCCTCCGGCGAGAAGGGCCTGGCCACCGGGCGCAGGATGTTCTCGTCGAGGCTGGCCGCCGGGCCGTCGCGCCAGACCAGTCGGCCGTCTTCGAGGAAGGGCTCGCGGGTGTACTGGCGCAGGCCCGGGCCCATCACGGTGTTGACCTCCTCATGCAGCAGACCGGCGTCGAGCAGTTCGCGCACCAGGAAGGCCACGCCGCCGGCGGCCTGGAAGTGGTTGATGTCGGCCTTGCCGTTGGGATAGACGTGGGCCAGGGTCGGCACCACCTCGGACAGCTCGGCCATGTCCTGCCAGGTCAGCTGGATGCCCGCCGCCTGGGCGATGGCCGGCAGGTGCAGGGTGTGGTTGGTGGAACCGCCGGTGGCGTGCAGGGCCACCACCGCGTTGATCAGCACGCGCTCGTCGACGAGCTCGGCCAGCGGCAGGAACTGCCCGCCCTGTTTGGTCAGGCGTGTCACTTGGTGCGCCGTCGCCACGGTCAGCGCCTCGCGCAGCGGGGTGCCGGGATTGACGAAGGAGGCGCCGGGCAGGTGCAGGCCCATGATTTCCATGAGCATCTGGTTGGTGTTGGCGGTGCCGTAGAAGGTGCAGGTGCCGGGGCTGTGGTAGGCCGCCATCTCCGAGGCCAGCAACTCGTCGCGGCTGGCCTTGCCCTCGGCGTAGCGCTGGCGCACCTCGGCCTTGTCCTTGTTGGACAGGCCCGAGGGCATCGGCCCGGCGGGGACGAAGATCGCCGGCAGGTGGCCGAAGCGCAGCGCGCCCATCAGCAGGCCGGGGACGATCTTGTCGCAGATGCCGAGGAACAGCGCGGCGTCGAACATGTTGTGCGACAGCGCCACCGCGGTGGACAGGGCGATCACCTCGCGGCTGGCGATGCCCAGCTCCATGCCCGGCTCGCCCTGGGTCACGCCGTCGCACATGGCCGGCACGCCGCCGGCCACCTGCCCCACCGAGCCGATCTCGCGCAGGGCCTGGCGGAGTTTCTCCGGGTAGTCCTCGTAGGGCTGGTGGGCCGAGAGCATGTCGTTGTAGGCGGTGACGATGGCCACGTTGGCCGAGTCCATCAGGCGCAGGCGCTGCTTGTCGTGGCCGCCGCAGCCGGCCACGCCGTGGGCGAAGTTGGCGCACTGCAGCTTGCCGCGCTGCGGCCCGTCGCTGGCCGCCTGCTGGATCATCGCCAGGTAGCGCGCGCGGGTGGCGCGGCTGCGCGCCACCAGGCGCTCGGTTACTTCAAGGACGCGGGGATGCATGGAATCGCCTCCAGGCAGGAAATGAATGGAAAGTCATGGCACGCGCCGCGGCTCAGGTGCTCTCGCGCACCACCAGCTCGAAGCCCATGTCCTGCACCGGCTCCTCGACCTCCTTGCCGGCGATCAGGTTGAGGATCAGCTCCGCCGCGCGGCGGCCGATGGCCTCTCGCGGCGTACGGATGCTGCTCAGGCGCGGCACCATGAAGGCCGAGCTGGGCAGGTCGTTGAAGCCGAGCACCGCCAGCTGTTCGGGAATCTTCACGCCAAGGCGCACGGCCTCCAGCAAGGCCCCGTGAGCCAGGTCGTCGTTGCCGAAGAAGATGCCGTCGATCTGCGGGTGGCTGGTCAGCAGCTGGGTGAAGAGTTCGCCCCCAAGACCGACCGAAGACGGTCGCGGCGTGAGCAATTCCAGGCCGGGGTCATACAGGCCCGCCTTCTGCAGCACGCGGCGGAAGCCTTCTCCGCGCAACAGGGTGCGCTGGTCGAGCTGCGCACCGACGAAGGCCAGGCGCTTGCGCCCACGCGACAGCAGGTGCTCGGCGGCCGTCGCGCCCGCATGCAACTGGGAGAACCCCACGCAGTGCAGTCCCGCCCCGGCGTCCAGATCCATCATGTAGACGCAGGGCACGCCGCTGGCCTCGATCATCCGCCGCGAGCTTTCCGTCCGCTCGAAGCCGGTGAGCAGCAGGCCGCGCGGCTGGTAGGCGAGGTAATTGCGGATCAGGTCCTCCTCCTCGTCGCGGGAGTAGTGGAAGTTGCCGATCAGCACTTCAAGACCCTTGGGCCGCAGCACGCCATGGATGGCTTCGAGGGTGTCGACGAACAACTGGTTCGACAGCGAGGGCACCAGCACGACCACGGACTGGCTCTGTGCGGAGGCCAGGGCACGCGCCGCGGGGTTGGCCACGTAGCCCAGCTCGCGGGCCGCATCGCGCACCTTCTGCGCCAGGTCGTCGGCGACCGTGGTGATGCCCCGCAACGCCCTGGAGGCGGTGATGGGACTGACGCCGGCACGCTGCGCCACCTCGTTCAGGGTCGGCCGTCCGGTGGTGCGGGCACTCTTTTCATTGTTGGAGGAAGTCATGGGCCTGCTTGTCAAACAAAAATTCCGCCATTAAGGTAGCGCTGTCTCGACGATTCGGCAATTGCCTGATTGCCCGATAGTCCCGAGATCTCCCTACGGCAGTAGCGGTAATCCACAAAAATGACAAGATGCGGCGATATGGCCTGCTTTTCGCGGATGCGACTTGAAAAGACAGCGCTATCTCAGCCCAGAGGTGTCCCATGGTTCAACCCATCAACGCGCTCGTGATCATGGGCGTCTGCGGTTGCGGCAAGTCCAGCGTCAGCGATGCGCTATGCGCTCGCAGCGGGGCCACCGCCATCGAAGGCGACGCCTTTCACCCCGCGGAAAACATCCGCAAGATGAGCGCCGGAATCCCCCTCTCCGATGACGACCGGGCCGACTGGCTGAACCGCCTGAGCGACGAGTTGCGCCAGGCCGTGGAAGCCGGGAGGCGGCCGGTACTGACCTGCTCCGCCCTCAAGCTGCGCTACCGCGAACGCCTCCGCGCCGCGGTTCCCGGTGTCGGTTTCGTGTTCCTCGAACTGACGCCCGAGGTCGCGGCCCGGCGCGTCGCCGACCGGCCTGGCCATTTCATGCCGGCAACCCTGATCGACAGCCAGTTCGAAGCCCTCGAACCGCCCCTGGGCGAGCCCCTGACCCTGGTCCTGGATGCCACCCGCGACGTCGAGCAACTGGCCGAAACCGCCAGCCGATGGTGGCTTGACCATACTCCGAGGTGACCGGCCAAAGGTTTGCCTCGCAAAGATAGCGCTATCTCAAAAGCACCAGTCCACAACAACGACAATATGAGACATCCCCATGCTCGCCATTTCCAATGAGACCTTCCTGCTGCTGGATGCGGTGGTCACCATCCTTGGCCTGATCGTGCTGATCACCCGCTTCAAACTGCACCCCTTCATCGCCCTGATCATCGCCGCCGGCTTCCTCGGCCTCACCTCCGGCATGCCGGCGGAGAAGATCGTCAAATCCTTCCAGGAGGGTTTCGGCAACGTCCTCGGCTTCGTCGGCGTGATCCTGGCGCTGGGCACCATGCTCGGCAAACTGATGGCCGAGTCCGGCGGTGCCGACCAGATCGCCCGCACGCTGATCCGCGCCTTCGGCAAGGAGCGCGTGCAGTGGTCGATGATGTTCGCGGCCTTCCTCGTGGGCATTCCGCTGTTCTTCGAGATCGGCTTCGTGCTGCTGATCCCCCTGGTGTTCATCGTCGCGCGGCGCACCGGGGTGTCGCTGATCAAGATCGGCATCCCCCTGCTCGCCGGCCTGTCGGTGGTCCATGGCCTGGTGCCGCCGCATCCCGGCCCGCTGCTGGCGATCGGCGTATTCGGTGCGGATATCGGCAAGACCATCCTCTACGGCCTGATCGTCGCCCTGCCCACCGCAATCATCGCCGGCCCGCTGTTCGGTAGCCTGATCGCCCGCCGCATCCCCGGCAGCCCTTCGCCGGAACTGGTGGAGCAGCTCGCCCATGAACCGGAAGCCAGCAACCTGCCCAGCTTCGGCGTGACCCTGCTCACCGTGCTGCTGCCGGTGTTCCTGATGCTGCTGAAAACCTTCGCCGACGTGGCGCTCCCCGAGGGGCACATGATCCGCGCCTGGCTGGACATGATCGGCCACCCCATCAGCGCCCTGCTCCTGGCCCTGCTGCTGGCGCTCTACACCTTCGGCCACGCGCGCGGCTTTTCCGCCAAGCGGGTCATGAAGCTGGTGGACGAAAGCCTCGCACCGACTGCCGCCATCGTCCTGATCATCGGCGCCGGCGGCGGTTTCAAGCAGATGCTGGTGGCCAGCGGTGTCGGTGATGTCATCGGCAACCTGGCGGTGAGCGCGCAGATCTCGCCGATTCTCCTGGCCTGGCTGGTGGCCGCGCTGATCCGCATCGCCACCGGCTCGGCCACGGTCGCCACCATTACCGGCGCAGGCATCGTAGTGCCGGTCATCGACCTGATCCCGGGCGTCAACCGGGAGCTGCTGGTACTTGCCACCGGCGCGGGCTCGCTGATCCTCTCCCACGTGAACGATGCCGGCTTCTGGCTGGTCAAGCAGTACTTCAACATGAGCATCAGCGAGACCTTCAAGACCTGGACCGCCATGGAAACCATCCTCTCCGTGGTAGGCCTGGTATTCATCCTGCTGCTCTCGCTGGTGGTCTGAGGCGGCCCGACCTAGGCTTTCCCAATTTGCCAATGCGGCGCCTGAAGGGCGCCGCTTTCGTTGAGGCCATGGGGCGGCCCCGCGGACGGAAGAGGCGATCAAGTGGATCGAGTCGGTGCTGACCATCGTCGACGGCAAGGTGGTCCATGCCGCCGCCGAGTTCGACCCGCTCGGCCCGCCGCAACTGCCGGTGCTGCCCGAGTGGTCGCCGGTGGCCAAGGTCCCCGGCCACTGGAAGCCCGCCGCCCCGCTCACCGCCCAGGTGCACCAGTGCGCCGGCGCCCCTCTCCCTCCGGGAGAGGGGTTGTTCGCTTCTTGTAGGGGCGAATTCATTCGCCAAGGGCAACGCAGTTGCCCCCTGCAAACCCGAACGGCAGCCCTGCGGCCTGCTGGGCGAATGAATTCGCCCCTACAGAAAAGCGCACCGGGCCCCGCACCAGTCCCCGGCCGACACCCTTACCCTGTGGGGGCGAATTCATTCGCCAAGGGCAACGCAGTTGCCCCCTGCGGACCCGAACGGCAGCCCTGCGGCCTGCTGGGCGAATGAATTCGCCCCTACAGAAAAGCGCTCCGAGCCCCGCACCAGTCCCCCCGGCCGGCACCCTTACCCTGTAGGGGCGAAGGCCACGGAGAATCGATGACATGCCCCTGACAACGGCACGCCTGGCCACGCTGGCCCTGCTGATCGGCGCCACGGCGGCCAGGGCGGAACCGGCCCGGCGAGGCCAACTGGTCCCTGCTCGGCCGCAACTTTTTCCTGCACAACGACTTCCGCAGCCCCTCCCCCTCCGGACAGAGCTACCAGCAGGAGTGGGCGCAGGGTTTCATCGCCGAGGTCGAGTCCGGCTTCATCCCCGGCGCCCTCGGCCTGGGCGTGGATGCCCACGGCTTCCTCGGCCTCAAGCTGGACGGCGGCCGCGGCCACGCGGGCACCGGCCTGCTGCCGCGCGACGCCGCGGGCAATGCCGCCGACCACTACTCCAGCGCCGGGACGGCGCTGAAACTGCGCCTGGGGGACAACCTGCTCAGGTACGGCGAAATGACCGTCGAGACGCCGGTGTTCGACACCGGCGACAAGCGCCTGCAGCCGGAATACGCCACCGGCTTCCTGTTCGACAGCCGCGCCATCGCCAACCTGCACGTCCAGGCGGGGCGCTTCACCCGCTTCAAGAACCAGGACTCCAGCTCGGGGCACGGCGACTTCGACGGCTACGGCGCCTCCACCCGGGGCAGCGCCATCGGCTTCGCCGGTGCCACCCTGACATCCCACGCGCCGTTCAGCGCCGCCCTCTATGCCGCGCAACTGGACGACACCTGGCGCCAGGGCTACCTCAACCTGCACGTCCAGCAGGACGCCCTGACCCTCGACGGCAACCTCTACAAGACACTCGACCAGGGCGCCGCCCGCGCCGGCGCCATCGACACACTGGCCTGGAGCCTGCTGGCGAAGTACCGGCCCGGCCCCCAGGCCTTCACCCTCGCCTACCAGCACATCCACGGCGACACCCCGTTCGACTTCGTCGGCGGCGCCTACAACCCGCCGGACCCGGCCAGCGGCACCGCCGTGCCGCTGCAGGGCAAGGGCGGGCGCCACTGGGAGCGCGATGTCGACCTGCGCTACCTGCTCGCCTCCGGCCCGGCGAAGGACCTCTCCCTGTACCTGTCCCACGTCAGCCACCGCGCCAACGACGCCCAGGTCGGCGCCGACATCGACCGTCTATACCTGATCCTCGAATACCCGCTCAAAGGTTGGTTCTGACATGACCGCACCCGCCGCCTCCCCCTGGAGCCCATTGCGCCAGAAAACCTTCCGCTGGCTGTGGCTGGCCAGCATCGCCTCGAACATCGGTACCTGGATGCACGAGGTGGGCGCCGGCTGGCTGATGACCTCGCTCTCGGCCAGCCCCCTGAACGTGGCGCTGGTGCAGGTGGCCGGCTCCCTGCCGATGTTCTTCCTGGCGCTGCCGGCCGGCGCCCTGGCCGACATCGTCGACAAGCGCCGCTACCTGCTCGGCGTGCAGCTGTGGATGGCGGCGGTGGCCACCCTGCTGGCGGCGCTCACCCTGCTCGGCCTGACCACGGTCTGGCTGCTGCTGGCGCTGACCCTGTGCATGGGTATCGGCACCGCGCTGATGATGCCGGCCTGGAGCGCGACGACGCCGGAGCTGGTGGACAAGCACGAACTGCCGGCGGCGGTGGCGCTGTCCAGCGTCGGCGTCAACCTGGCGCGGGCGGTGGGCCCGGCCATCGCCGGGGTGCTGGTGAGCCTGGTCGGTCCCTGGCCGACCTTCGCCCTCAACGCGCTGTCCTTCTTCGCGGTGATCGCCGTGCTGGCGGCCTGGAAGCGCGAGACCATCCCCGCGGTGCTGCCGGCCGAGCGGCTGTTCGGCGCGCTGCGCGCCGGCTGGCGCTACAGCCGCAGCTCCCGGCCACTGCAGGCGGTGCTGGTACGCGCGCTGGCGTTCTTCCTCGGCGCCAGCGCCGGCATGTCCCTGCTGCCGCTGATCGTGCGCGGCGAACTGCAGGGCAGCGCCACCGACTTCGGCCTGCTGCTGGGCAGTGTCGGCATTGGCGCGGTACTCGGCGCCGCCATCCTGCCGCGCCTGCGCGAACGCCTGGGCGGCGACCGCCTGGTGCTGCTGGCCAGCGTGCTCTACGCCCTGGTGCTGGTGGCCCTGGCGCTTCTGCGCAACCTGTATCTGCTGGTGCCGGTGATGCTGCTGAGCGGCGCGGCCTGGATCGCCGTGCTGTCCAGCCTGCAGGTGGCGGCGCAGACCTCGGTACCGAGCTGGGTGCGGGCACGTGGTCTGGCCGTGTACATCCTGGTGTTCTTCGGCAGCATGGCCGCCGGCGGCACCCTCTGGGGCCTGGTCGCCAGCCGCAGCTCCATTCCCGTGGCACTGCTGGGCGCCAGCGCCCTGCTGTTGCTGGGGCTGCTTGCTGCCCTGCGCTTCCGCCTGCCGGTAACCGCGGTGGAGGACCTGGCGCCCTCATTGCACTGGCCGGCGCCGATCCTCGCCGAAGGCATGGACCAGGAACGCGGCCCGGTGATGGTCACCCTGGAATACGACATCGACGCCGCCAAGGCGTCGGATTTCCAGGCCGCCATGGCGGAAGTGCACGGCATGCGCCGGCGCAACGGGGCGATTTCCTGGTACCTGGTGCAAGACAGCGAGAACCCGCGCCTGTGGCTGGAGTGCTTCGTCGACGAGTCCTGGCTGGAACACCTGCGCCACCACCAGCGAGTCACCCGGGGCGAGCTACGGATCGAGGCGGCCGCCCGACAGTTCCAGACCCCGGGCGTGGAGATCCGCATCCGCCATTATCTGCAGGGCGGCAGCCGGTGATGACAAGGGCGGATTGCTCCGCCCTCGCCGACCTCAGGTCCGGGCGGCCAAGGCCGCCTCGTTCACCAGGTTGGCCGGGCGCTCGCCGGCCAGGGCGCTGAGCAGGTTCTCCACCGCACAGCGCGCCATGGCCTCGCGGGTCTCGTGGGTGGCCGAGCCGATGTGCGGCGTCGCCACCACGTTGTCGAGCCTCAGCAGCGGCGAGTCCATTGGCAGCGGCTCCCGGACGAAGACGTCCAGGCCCGCGCCACGGATGCGCCGCTGGCCGAGCGCCTCGATCAACGCCACCTCGTCCACCACCGGCCCGCGCGCGATGTTGATGAGGATCGCCTCGGGCTTCATCAGGGCCAGTTCGCGGGCGCCTATCAGGCCTTCGGTATCGGCGCTCAGCGGCACGGTCAGGCAGACGAAGTCCGCCTGCGCCAGCAGCTCGTCCAGGCCGAGGTAGCGGACGCCGTAGCGCGCCTCCACCTCCGGCCTGGGCCGCCGGTTGTGGTAGACCACGCGCATGCCGAAGCCGGCTGCGCCACGCCGCGCCAGGGCCTCACCGATGCGCCCCATGCCGACTATGCCCAGGGTCTTGCCGTGTACATCGCTGCCGAAATGGGCCGGCCCCAGGTTGGCCTGCCAGTGGCCGGCGCGCACCCAGCCCGCCAGTTCCACCACTCGCCGCGCGGTGGCGAGGATCAGCGCGAAACCCGTGTCGGCGGTGGTTTCGGTGAGCACGTCGGGGGTGTTGGTCAACAGCACGCCACGGCGGGTCAGCTCGGGGATGTCGTAGTTGTCCACCCCCACCGAGACACTGGACACCACTTCAAGGCGCGGCGCCAGGTCGAGCAGCCCGGCGTCCACCCGCAGGCTGGCGCCGAGCAGGCCGTGGGCCCCCGGCAGGACATCGCGCAGGCGCGCCAGGCCATCACGCTGGGGGTCATCCACCAGGATCACTTCGGCATGCCGTTCCAGGCGCGCCATCAGCTCGTCGGAAAGACTCTTGTAGAGGACGATGCGTTTCTTCATGTCAGGAGTTCCTATTGGCTTGTGGCCAGCCGGGGACTGCGGTCCTTGGTCCGGCCGTTCTGCTGCGTGGGGTTGAGGACGGCGGTGAGCGCCACGGCCACCAGTAGCGCACCGCACATGAACAGGTAGGAGGCGCCCGGCCCGCCGGTGGCGCCGTTGAGGTAGCCCACCAGCCAGGAGCCGGCGAAGGAGCCCAGCGCCCCCATGCTGTTGATCAGCGCCATGGCACCGCCGGCGACGTTGCTCGGCAGCACCTCGGGCACTATGGCGAAGAAGGGCCCGTAGGGAGCGTACATGCAGGCCCCGGCTACCACCAGCAGCGCGTAGGACACCCAGAAGTAGTCGCTGCCCAGGGCATAGGAGCCGTAGAAGGCCAGCGCGGCGATCAGCAGCGGCGGCCAGACGAAGCGCTTGCGCTTCTGCATGCGGTCCGAGGCCCAGGACACGCCGAGCATGGCGATCACCGCCGCCAGGTAGGGCAGCGACGACAGCCAGCCGGCCTGGACGATGTCGAGGTTGGCGGCCTGCTTGAGGATCGACGGCAGCCAGAGCACGAAGCCGTACACGCCGATGCTCCAGCAGAAATACTGCAGCGAGAGGATGATCACCCTGGGCGAGCGGAACGCCTCGCGGTAGTTCTTCACCGGCCTGATACCCTGCTGCTCGGCGGCAAGGGCCTCCTGCAGGCGGGTCTTGTCCTGGGCGCTGAGCCAGTTGGCCTGGGCCGGACGGTCATCCACCAGGCGCCACCAGAAGAAGGCCCAGATCACCGCCGGCAGGCCTTCGATGATGAACATCCAGCGCCAGTCGAACTGCTGCACCAGGTAGCCGGACACCACCGACATCCAGAGGATGGTCACCGGGTTGCCGAGGATCAGGAAGGTGTTGGCCCGCGAGCGTTCGGCACGGGTGAACCAGTGGCAGAGGTAGATCAGCATCGCCGGCATCACCGCCGCCTCCACCACGCCGAGCAGGAAGCGGATGGCCACCAGCAGGCGGACGTCGCTGACCATGCCGGTCAGGGTCGCCAGGCCGCCCCAGAGGATCAGGCTGACGAAGATCAGCTTCTTCACGCTGCGCTTTTCGGCGTAGATGGCGCCGGGCACCTGGAAGAAGAAATAACCGAGGAAGAACAGCGCGCCGAGCAGCGAGGACAGCGCCGGGGTGATATTGAGGTCATCGGCCATCCCGGAGGCGGCGGCGAATCCGTAGTTGGCGCGATCGAGGTACGCCAGGCTGTACGTGATGAACACGATCGGCATGATGTACCACCAGCGGCGCGGGGCGAGGCTAGTCGTTTGCATGGGTCTGTCTCCTGAGCTTTTTGTTTTTGTTGCAACAGGTGCCGGCCTTGCCGGCGGTCAATGGATTCAGGCGCTCCTGCGCCGGTCCTGCTCCTCGAGTTCGTGACGTCGGGGCAACCCTTCCATGTCGCCGCGGGACTGCACCGCGCGGCTGCCGCACCAGTTGCCGCGCGCCACCGCCAGGGGCAGCTCGTGACCCTCCAGCAACGCGCTGACCACGCCGACGGCGAAGGCGTCCCCGGCTCCCACGGTGTCCACCACCTTCGGCACCGGTACTGCGGCCACCCGGCCTTCGCCCCTGGCGCTGCGAAAGTAGGCACCCTCGCCACCCAGTTTGATCACCACCCGCTCGACGCCCTGGTCCAGGTAGAAGGCGGCGATGTCCGCCGGCGTTTCCCGGCCGGTGAGCAGGCGGCCCTCCTCCAGCCCCGGCAGCACCCAGTTCGCCTTGACCGCCAGGGCGTTGACCTCGCGGACCATGGCGGCGCGGTCGGGCCACAGCGAGGGGCGCAGGTTGGGGTCGAAGGAAACGCTGCGGCCGGCGGCGCGCATGGCGTCCACCAGGGCGTGGGAGAGCTCCCGGCAGCTCGCCGACAGTGCCGGCGGAATGCCGGTGGCGTGCAGGTGGCGCGCCTGCAACAGCTGCGGGCGGATCAGCGCCGGCGACATGCGACTGGCCGCCGAGTGGCGGCGGAAATACTCCACCGCCGGGTCGCTGCCGTCATCGCAACGTGCCTTGAGCTGGAAGCCGGTGGGATGCACCGGGTCGATCTCGACGGACGCGCAGTCCAGGCCTTCCCGACGCAGGCTAGCCAGCACGAAGCGGCCGAGGGAATCGTCGCCCACCCGGCTCAGCCAGCGGACGTTGAAACCGAGCCGCGCAAGGCCGATGGCCACGTTGCTGTCGGCACCGGCGATGCGCTTGCCGAACAGTTCGATATCGGCCAGGTCGCCGGCCTGCTCGGCAACGAACATGGCCATGGTCTCGCCGAAGCAGAGCACATCATGTTCAGCCATGGCTCACCTCCCGGGCACGGCCGAGGCGGGACAGGCTGACCACCTGGGCGCGGGTCAGTGCCAGCAGGTCGTCCCCCGCCAATGGATATTCCACGGCGCGTGTCACCCCGGGCGTGAAACTGCCCAGCAGCAGCTCCCATTCGTCCAGATCGGCCGCCTGCGGCGGCACGGCCAGCAGGCGGCCGTCGTCCCGGCGCTGCACGGCCTTGCAATGCACGTAGCGCACCCAGCGTCCGAGCAAACGGGCAGCCTGCCGCGGGGACTCGCCCTGCCAGTGCCAGTTGCCGATGTCGAAGGTCATCCCCAGAGCGAGGCCAAGGCCCTCGGCCCGCTGGAGAAAGCCCAGCAGCGGCTCGATCCGCCCGCCCTGCGGGGTCTGGTCGTTCTCCACCAGCAGTTCCGGCCCGCCCTGCGCCAGCAGCGGACGCAGGGCCGCGACGTCGCAGGCGGCACCGTAGTGGCCAAGGGAGACTTTCAGCGCAACCGCGCCGAGGGTGCGCGCCAGCTCCAGCCGGCCCGGCAGGCGCGGGTCGGGCAGGCCATCCGCCGTCCACAGCTCCAGGGGCGAGGAGTACAGGCACTCCAGGCGTAGCGCGACCATGGCCGCGGCCAGCGCCGCTGTATCCGGCACCTGGTCGAAGAGCTCCTCGCGCAGCTCGACGCGGGTCACGCCGGCGCTGGCCAGCAGATCCAGGAAGCTCTCCTGGCCACGCTGCCGCACCAGGTCGGCGCCGTAGCTGGAGAGGCTGATGGAAACAGGGTTCGGAAGCATTGTTGTTATTCCTTATGAAACCGGTTTCATTTCTGGCCGAACACAGGGCTGAACAGCCGCCCCTGTTCAGCCACGTGGGTGGGTGGAACCTCGGATGATGAGTTCGGCCTGGAAATCGATGCGGCGCGTCTGCGCACCATCGCCGCGCAGACGGTCCAGCAGGCATTCGAAAGCCGCCACGCCGATGCGCTCGGTGGGCTGGGCCAGCGCGCTGATGCCGCTGCCGACCAGGGGATACCAGTCCAGTTCGTCGAGGGCGATCAGCCCGACGTCCTCGAACAGCCGGCAGCCCAGCTCGCGCAGGGCACGGGTGGCCGCCAGGGTCGCCACGCCGTTGAATGTGAAGAGCGCCTGCGGGCCATGCCCGCTGGAGCCGAGAAAGACGCCCAGGCGGGACTCCAGGTCATCGGCGATCTCCAGTAGCTGCCCGCGCATGCCCGGCCGGCGGTCGATGGAGGCACCGAACGCCTGCACGCGTTCGAGACGGGAACTGGTGCCGTCCAGGGGCTCGCTGACCGCCAGGATGTCGCGGTAGCCGCGCGCCTGCAGGTGGTCCAGGGCCTGCTCGATGGCGTCGGCGTTGTCCAGACCGACCAGATCGACGTTCAGTTCGGGGAGTTGGCGGTCCACCAGGACCATGGGGATTTCGCGGTGCAGGTTGAGCAGTTCGCCGGGGTGATGGCCGAGGGTGTTCACGATCAGCCCCTCGACGTTGTAGGACTGCAGGGCCTCCAGATGGTGGCGCTCCTGTTCGTCGTCACGGTTGGTGTTGCACACCACCAGGCTGTAGCCGTGCTGGCGGCAGGCGGTTTCCACGCCATGCATCACCGCCACCGAATAGGGGTTGAGGATGTCCGCCACCAGCATGCCGATCAGCCGCGTCTGCCCCCGCTTCAGGCCCCTGGCCATCTGGTTCGGGCGGTAGCCCAGGCGTTCGATCACCTCTTCGATGCGCCGCGCGGTGGCGTCAGCCAACAACTGGCGGTCGCCGATGTAGCGGGACACCGTGGCCTTGGATACGCCGGCGAGCCGCGCCACTTCGCTGATGGTGACCCGCTCCCGGGCGGAATGAGGCACATCGGTCATCGGTGGTCCCTTTGTCGTTGTTGTCGGTGACGGAGGATGAAACCGGTTTCAATGAAACAGCAGCAACCCGCATCTGTCAATCCTCCAGACCATCCGACAGCACAGATCCGGTGCAATCCGAGCAAATCCCGACTCTTCCGAGTGGCCGGCGGCACCGGCTTCGCCAGCGGCATAAACCGGAGCCCCAGTCACTCAGGCTTGCGTCGAAGCACTTACCAGCTTCTGCTCGGCCGCCGTGGTTATGAAGCGTTTTCAGCGCGTTTCCAGGATGTGGGCCGCTCGCTCTGGAGCCACGTTCCAGGCATGGGCCCGGTGGCCCGGGTTTGCATCCAGGCTACGACTTGCTGCCTGTCACGACTCAATGTGCCTGGCTGGAGCGACGGAGCTGACCGGGTAGGGTGCGCCGCGCGCACCAAGAGTCGAGCGAGGCGCAAGGGTCAATCCCGCGATCGGTGCACATGGCGCACCCTACGGTGGGGCAAGTGCAGGCGCAATCCGCGCTGGAGTCCGGGTTCGCGACTACGCAGAAAACGAGACCCTGGATTGGCGCCCCGAACGCTCAGGATTCGCGGCCGGGACAACCCCGGCGAAATGCTTCACCCCCCGTCCCTGCCAGCCGAGCGATGAAGCATTCGGACGAAGTGTCGACAATATGCTTGATTAAAATCCTGTTTACCAATATTTTCCGCAACCACAACGAGGCATTGTCAACAATCCAGATTAGTCCTCTAGCCAACAAGAAGGCGTGCCCAGGAGCGGGTTTCGCTGCCGGCAGATCGAGTCGCCTCCTCGGTCGCCTGCGCCGCTCCGACTTTCAGTTCGCGTCCGACAGGAGAATTCGCTGTGCTCGAAACCTACGTCCAACACAAGAACGCACGTGCCGAAGAAGGCCTGCCACCCCTGGCGCTGAACGCCGAGCAGACCGCAGGCCTGGTCGAGCTGCTGAAGAACCCGCCGGCCGGTGAAGAGGCCTTCCTCCTCGACCTGATCACCAACCGCGTACCGCCGGGTGTCGACGAAGCCGCCTACGTCAAGGCAGGTTTCCTCTCCGCCATCGCCAAGGGCGAAGCCACGTCCCCGCTGATCTCCAAGGAGCGCGCCACCGAACTGCTGGGCACCATGCAGGGCGGCTACAACATCGCCACCCTGGTCGAACTGCTGGACAACGCCGAGCTGGCCGGCGTCGCCGCCGAACAGCTGAAGCACACCCTGCTGATGTTCGACGCCTTCCATGACGTCGCCGAGCGCGCCAAGCAGGGCAATGCCGCCGCCCAGGCCGTGCTCAAGTCCTGGGCCGACGGCGAGTGGTTCCAGGCCAAGCCGGCCGTCGCCGAGAAGATCACCCTGACCGTGTTCAAGGTCCCCGGCGAAACCAACACCGACGACCTCTCCCCCGCCCCGGACGCCTGGTCCCGCCCCGACATCCCGCTGCACGCCCTGGCCATGCTGAAAATGGCCCGCGACGGCATCGAGCCGGTCCAGCCCGGTTCCGTCGGCCCGCTGCAGCAGATCGAAGCGGTCAAGGCCAAGGGCTTCCCGGTGGCCTACGTCGGTGACGTGGTCGGCACCGGCTCCTCGCGCAAATCCGCCACCAACTCGGTGCTGTGGTTCTTCGGCGACGACATCCCCTTCGTGCCGAACAAGCGCGCCGGTGGCTTCTGCTTCGGCAACAAGATCGCCCCGATCTTCTACAACACCATGGAAGACGCCGGCGCCCTGCCGATCGAATTCGATGTCGCCAACCTCGAAATGGGCGATGTGATCGACGTCTATCCCTACGCCGGAAAGGTCTGCAAGCACGGCACCGATGAGCTGCTGGCCAGCTTCGAGCTGAAGACCCCGGTGCTGCTCGACGAAGTCCGCGCCGGCGGCCGTATCCCGCTGATCATCGGCCGTGGCCTGACCGAGAAGGCCCGTGCCGAACTGGGCCTGGGCGCTTCCGACCTGTTCAACAAGCCGGAATCCCCGGCCGACAGCGGCAAGGGCTTCACCCTGGCGCAGAAGATGGTCGGCCGCGCCTGCGGCCTGGCCGAAGGCCAGGGCGTGCGTCCGGGTACCTACTGCGAGCCGAAAATGACCACCGTCGGCTCCCAGGACACCACCGGCCCGATGACTCGCGACGAGCTGAAAGACCTCGCCTGCCTCGGCTTCTCCGCCGACCTGGTGATGCAGTCCTTCTGCCACACCGCCGCCTACCCCAAGCCGGTGGATGTGCGTACCCATCACAGCCTGCCCGACTTCATGCGCAATCGCGGTGGCGTCTCGCTGAAAGTGGGCGACGGCATCATCCACAGCTGGCTGAACCGCATGCTGCTGCCGGACACCGTCGGCACCGGCGGCGACTCCCACACCCGCTTCCCGATCGGCATCTCCTTCC
>NZ_JBHSOU010000073.1:0-618 GCF_042656385.1 Pseudomonas sp. GCM10022186 | reverse complement strand
GGGCGACGGCATCATCCACAGCTGGCTGAACCGCATGCTGCTGCCGGACACCGTCGGCACCGGCGGCGACTCCCACACCCGCTTCCCGATCGGCATCTCCTTCCCGGCCGGCTCCGGCCTGGTGGCCTTCGCCGCCGCCACCGGCGTGATGCCGCTGGACATGCCGGAATCGGTGCTGGTGCGCTTCAAGGGCAAGATGCAGCCCGGCATCACCCTGCGTGACCTGGTGCATGCCATCCCCTACTACGCCATCCAGGCCGGCCTCTTGACCGTCGAGAAGAAGGGCAAGAAGAACATCTTCTCCGGCCGCATCCTCGAGATCGAAGGCCTCAACGACCTCACCGTCGAGCAGGCCTTCGAGCTGTCCGACGCCTCGGCCGAGCGTTCCGCCGCCGGTTGCACCATCAAGCTGCCGGAGTCGGCCATCGCCGAGTACCTGCAGTCCAACATCACCCTGCTGCGCTGGATGATCGGCGAAGGCTACGGCGACGCCCGCACCCTGGAGCGCCGCGCCCAGGCCATGGAAGCCTGGCTGGCCAAGCCGCAACTGCTGGAAGCCGACGCCGACGCCGAATACGCCGCGGTCATCGAGATCGACCTGGCCGAGGTCAAGGAGCC
>NZ_JBHSOU010000072.1:9975-14141 GCF_042656385.1 Pseudomonas sp. GCM10022186 | reverse complement strand
CGCTGGCGCTGGAAGCCCAACAGCGTAGCGATCTGGGACAACCGCTCCACCCAGCACTACGCCGTGATGGATTACCCGCCCTGCGTCCGCAAGATGGAACGCGCCGGGATCATCGGCGACACGCCTTTCTGACCACCGATCCGTCCTGCCGGACAAAGGCCGGCAGTGGCCCCCTGAACAAGAACAGAACGAGGGTATTTACATGCAATTCCTAGACGATTCCCTGCACCCGGAAAACATGGAAAAGGTGGTCATCACAGTGGCGCCCTACGGCCCCGAGTGGATGCCGGCCGATTTCCCGGAAGACATTCCGGTGACCATGGAGGAGCAGGTGCAGAAGGCCGTGGACTGCTACGAAGCCGGCGCCACCGTGCTCCACCTGCATGTGCGCGAACTCGACGGCACCGGCTCCAAGCGCCTGTCCAAGTTCAACGAGCTGATCGCCGGCGTGCGTGAGGCCGTACCGGACATGATCATCCAGGTCGGCGGTTCGATCTCCTTCGCGCCGGAAAGCGAGGGCGAGGCGGCCAAGTGGCTGTCCGACGACACCCGCCACATGCTGGCCGAGCTGACGCCCAAGCCCGACCAGGTCACCGTGGCCATCAACACCACCCAGATGAACATCATGGAGCTGCTCTATCCGGAGTACCTGAAGGGCACCTCCCTGGAAAACCCGGTCTACCAGGCCGCCTACAGCGAGATGACCGTCCCGGCCGGCCCGGCCTGGGTCGAGGAGCACCTCAAGCGCCTGATGGCCAACGGCATCCAGCCGCACTTCCAGCTCACCGGCATCCATGCCCTGGAAACCCTCGAGCGCCTGGTGCGCAAGGGCGTCTACAAGGGCCCGCTGAACCTGACCTGGATCGGCATCGGCGGCGGTTTCGACGGCCCCAATCCGTTCAACTTCTTCAACTTCATCCACCGCGCCCCGAACGGCGGCACCCTCACCGCCGAGTCGCTGCTGAAGAACGTGCTGCCCTTCAACACCATGGCGCTGGCCATGGGCCTGCACCCGCGCGTCGGCATCGAGGACACCATCATCGACCAGCACGGCAAGCGCTTCACCTCGGTGCAGCAGATCCAGCAGACCGTGCGCATCGCCCATGAGCTGGGTCGCGAAATCGCCACCGGCAAGGAAGCACGCGAGATCTACAAGATCGGTGTCGAGTACAAGGACGTGGAAGAGACCCTGCGCATGAACGGCATGGCGCCGAACCGCCAACCCGGTCAGAAGCACGTCCCGCTGCGTACCTGACCTGCGTAGCGAGGGGCCGGCCCAAAAGGCCGGCTCTGGCAGGACGGCGACCAGCCGTTCTGCCAGATACGCGTGACAAAAACAAAAAGACGCACAGATTCAAGGTAATGCAATGGCCTACCATCACGCCGCGACCGCCAGCACCGCCGATTTCGACGACTCGGCCGTCAACATCCCCCGCACCTACGCCTGGGTGGTGTTCGCCCTGACTTTCGGCCTGCTGATATCCGACTACATGTCGCGGCAGGTTCTCAACGCGGTCTTTCCGTTGCTCAAATCCGAGTGGACGCTGACCGATTCCCAGCTTGGCCTGCTCAGTGGCATCGTTGCGCTGATGGTGGGCCTGCTGACCTTCCCCCTATCCCTGCTGGCCGACCGCTGGGGCCGGATCAAGAGCCTGGTGCTGATGGCCATGCTCTGGAGCCTGGCGACCCTGGGCTGCGGCCTGGCGGAAAACTACCAGCACATGTTCATCGCCCGCTTCCTGGTGGGCGTGGGCGAGGCGGCCTACGGCAGCGTCGGCATCGCCGTGGTGCTCTCGGTATTCCCCCGGCAGATGCGCGCCACCATTACCGGCGCCTTCATGGCCGGCGGCATGTTCGGCTCGGTGCTGGGCATGGCGCTGGGCGGGGTTCTCGCCGAGCACCTGGGCTGGCGCTGGTCCTTCGCGGGCATGGCACTCTTCGGCCTGGTGCTGGCCACCGTCTATCCGCTGGTGGTCAAGCAGTCGCGCATCGCCAAGCCGATGGTCGCGCCCTCTGCCAATGACGAGTTTCCCTGCCGACGCCCGCTCAAGACCCTGTTCTCCAGCCGCTCGGTGATCTGCGCCTATGTCGGCAGCGGCCTGCAGCTGTTCGTCGGCGCGGCGGTGATGGTCTGGTTCCCCAGTTACCTGAACCGCTACTACCAGATGGGCACCGACCAGGCTGGCGTGGTCTCGGCCATCATCGTCCTCACCGGCGGTGCCGGCATGATCCTCTGCGGCGTCCTCAGCGACCGGCTCTGCCGCAATGCGCCGGACCGCAAGATCGCCCTGGCCATCGCTTACTGCCTGATCAGCTGCGTGCTGCTTTCCGTAGCCTTCCAGATGGCGCCCGGGGTGCCGCAGCTGGTGGTGATCGCCCTGGCGATGCTGGTGGCGACCGGAACCTCCGGCCCGGCCGGCGCCATGGTGGCCAACCTGACCCATTACTCGATCCACGGCACGGCCTTCGCCACCCTGACCCTGGCCAACAACCTGCTGGGCCTGGCGCCCGGTCCTTACATCACTGGCGTGCTGGCCGACAACTTCGGCCTGGATCGCGCCTTCCAGCTGATCCCCCTGATCAGCGTCGCCGCGGCGCTGGTGTTCTGCTACGGCAAGCGTCACTACCACCGCGACATCCAGAAGCTGGCGCACTTGATGACCAGCGAGGAGCGTCCATGAAACCCCTGCTGGTCGAAATGACCTTCGACTTCATCTGTCCCTGGTGCCTGATCGGCAAGCGCAACCTGGAAAGGGCCTTGCGCGCCCTGGCCTCCAGCCGGCCGGATGTGCCGGTTCGGCTGCACTGGCGCGGTGTGCAACTGCTGCCGCACCTGCCGGCCGAGGGCGTGCCGTTCAAGGAGTTCTATGCGCAGCGCCTGGGCAGCGAAGCGGCGGTGCAGGCACGCCAGGAGCAGGTGAAGGATGCCGCCTACCACGCGGACGTGGACATCGACCTGCAGCGCATCCAGCGCATGCCCAACACGGCCAACGCCCACCGTCTGCTGGCACTGGCCAGGGAGCAGGGCAGCGAACGCCAGGTCGACGCGCTGCTGGAGCAGCTGTTCGCCAGCTACTTCCAGCGCGGCGAGGATCTGGGCGACCGCGAACTCCTGCTGCGCCTGGCCGGGAAATGCGGCTTCGACCCGCAACGACTGGAGGGCGTGCTGCATGAGGACGGCCGCCCTTACGCCGGCAGCGAGAGCGTGCCGTCCAATACCGCCGTCCCTTCGTTCGTCCTCGACCGGCGCATCTCGCTGGCCGGCGCCCAGCCGCCGTGGCTGATGCTGGCCCAGCTGCACCGTGCCCTGGACCTGCGCCCCGTGGCGGAGGCCTGCCAGGCATGAGCCAACGGGTGGAAGTGCCAGCGGCACAAGTACCGCCGGTTGGCGGCCGCAGCCTGATTCGCCAAGGCGGCAAATCCCTGGTGCTGTTCAACCAGGACGGCGAGCTGTACGCCATCGACGAAGGTTGCCCGCACAACGGCGCCTCGCTGTTCAGCGGCCGCCTGGAAGGACGCCTGCTGCGTTGTCCGGCCCACGGCCTGCGCTTCGACCTGGCCACCGGCTGCGTCCCCGGCGTGAGCGGCTTCGGTGTCGCCACCTATGCGGTGGAGCAGGAGCAGGGCCGTTGTTTCATCGATCTGTCGCGGCCCCGGCCGCAGGAATCCCTCCCATGTACGCAACTGCAATAACCGCGCTGGGATCGCGCAGCCGGGCGCTGCTGCCCGGCGTGATCGTCAGCGCCATGGTCGCCGCGGCGGCCACCTTCCTTTCCGAGCACTACGGTGCCCCGGTGATGCTGTTCGCCCTGTTGCTGGGCCTCTCGGTGAATTTCCTCGCGGCCGACGGCGTGTGCAAGCCCGGCATCGAGTTCACCGCCCGCGAAGTACTGCGGGTCGGCGTGGCGCTGCTGGGCATCCGCATCACCCTGGAACAGATCGCGTCCCTCGGCTGGCAGCCAGTCGCCATGGTGGTGGCACTGGTGGTGGTCACCATCCTCGTGTCAGTCGCGGTGGCGCGTCTTCTTGGTTTCAACAGCCTGTTCGGCCTGCTCACCGGCGGCGCCACGGCCATCTGCGGCGCCTCTGCGGCCCTGGCCCTGGCGGCGGCGTTGCCCAGCCACCCGCAGAAGGAGCGCGCCACGCTGTTCACCGTGATCGGCGTG
>NZ_JBHSOU010000072.1:408-9965 GCF_042656385.1 Pseudomonas sp. GCM10022186 | reverse complement strand
CTGGCGATGATCCTCTACCCGATGATCGCCGAGGCCCTCGGCCTCTCGCCGCTGCACGCCGGCCTGTTCATCGGCGGCACCATCCATGACGTGGCCCAGGTGGTGGGCGCCGGCTACAGCATGTCCCACGAAACCGGCGACAGCGCCACCGTGGTCAAGCTGATGCGGGTGGCCATGCTGCTGCCGGTGATCCTCTGCGCCGCCATGATCACCCGCATGCGCGGCGCCGAGCCCGGCAGCAAGCGGCCGCCGCTGCTGCCCTGGTTCGCCGTGGGCTTCGTGGTGCTGGCCGCCGCCAACAGCACCGGGGTCATTCCGCCGCTGGTGCAGCAGGCGGGCAATGAACTGTCGCGCTGGTGCCTGGTGATCGCCATCAGCGCCCTGGGCATGAAGACCCAGCTCAAGGAACTGGCCACGGTGGGCATCAAACCCATCCTGCTGATGGTGGGCGAGACCGCCTTCCTCGCCGCCCTGGTCCTGGCCATGCTGCACTGGGGGTTCTGAACCTTTACTCCTGCTCCCGTAAGGGGGTCATCGACGCCTGCCACAGCGGGCTTTCACCGCGCCGAAGCCGACAGGGATGGGCTTCTGGCGCGGTTTTTTTTGCGTCGTGGAATCTTGATGCCTGACCCTAGGGTGCGCTGTGCGCACCAGGTTGCAATTCGATGGGTATCGCTCCGCTCGACCCATCCTACGGGTTACGGGCTCGATACGAACTTGATGGTAGGGTGCGCCGATCGGTCTGGAATCTCCCACAGGCAAACAAACAGCGATGCCTACTCAAACCGCCAGATCGTCGAGGAACGCCTGCAGGATCGGCGGCGGCGCCAGGCCGCGGCGGGTGATGGCGTCGAAGGCGGCCAGTGGGCGCAGGCGCTCGGGCAGCAGCGGGCGCATGTCGCCGGCCTCTACCCAGCGGGCGGCGAAGTGGCGGGGCAGGAAACCCAGGTAGGCACCGGAGATGATCAGGATGGCCAGCGCCTCGATGTTGTCCACCGTGGCCGCGGCCTTGGTCGCGCCCGCCAGTTCCAGGTCGCCTTGCTGCAGGAAGCCGCGGACCACCAGCCGCGAGGCGGCGATCTGCCGTTGCAGTTCCTCATCGGCTGCCTGGCTGCGGTACAGCGGGTGGTGGCGGCCGCAGTAGAGGCCGAGGACTTCCTGGTAGAGCGGGGCATAGGTGAGCCCGGGGACGCGGACGGGGAAATGGCCGATGGCCAGGTGCAGGCGGCCGTCGAGCACCCGCTCCTCCAGTTCGGACGGGGTGCCCACGTAGACGTTCAGGTGCACGTCGTGGCCGCGGGCGACGAAGCGCTGGGTGGTGGCCGGCAAGGGCGAGTCCGGGTCGGTGATGGTGGTGTCGATGATGCCGAGGTTGAGGGTGCCGCTGATATGTCGCTTGAGCACATCGGCGTCCATGCAGAAGGCCTCGACCGCCGACAGCAGGCGCTGGGTGGCCTCGTGTATGGCGACGCCCTGCTCGGTGAGGCGGAAGCCGCTGCGCCCGCGCTGGCAGAGCTTGACGCCGAGGCGCGCCTCCAGCTGGGTCATCTGCTCGCTGATGGTGGACTGGCCGACATTGAGGGCGGCCTGGGCCGCGGAGAACCCGCCGCAGCGGACTATGGTCTCGAAAACCCGCAGCAGTTTCAGGTCGACGTCATAGAGCTGGATCACCTCAACCTCCCGTTATTGGATAGATCGGAAATCAGCAATCTGTGTATCTGATCTTTTGGATTTTACCCATGTGAATCCGGCGCCATAGTCGACCCAACGGCGATTTCCGGCAAGGCCTGTAAGCCGTCTTCCCACCACGCGACCTGCGCACGACGACGAGAGCGACGATGGATACCAGAACAAAAAACTATCTTCAGCAATACGGCGTTTCCGAAGCGACCCAGCGCTTCCTTTCCAAACCCCTGAAACTCTTCATCGGCGGTGCCTGGATGGAGGCCTCCGATGGCGGCAGCGCCGAAGTGATCGAACCTTCCAGCGAGGGTGTGCTCGCCCGCATTCCCATGGCCACGGCCGAGGATCTCGACCATGCCGTGCAGGCTGCCCGCGCGCAGTTCGACGGCGGTCCCTGGAGCCAGCTCAAACCCCTGGAGCGCGAGCGCCTGCTGCAGCGCCTGGCCGACCTGATCGAAGCCAACGCCGATGAGCTGGCGGAGATCGAATCCATCGACATGGGCAAGTCGGTGGCCCAGGCCCGCGCCGTGGACATCCAGGGCACCATCGACACCTTCCGCTACTTCGCCGGCTGGGCCAGCAAGATCCACGGGCGCACCGCGGAGCCCTCGCTGCCTGGCAACTACCTGGCCTATACGCGCAAGGAGCCGGTGGGCGTGGTGGGCGTGATAGTGCCTTGGAACTTCCCGCTGCAGACCATGGCCTGGAAGCTCGGCGCCGCCCTGGCAGTGGGCTGCACCGTGGTGGTCAAGCCGGCCGAACTCACCTCCCTGTCGGCCCTGCGCTTCGCCGAGTTGGTGCAGGAAGCGGGCATTCCCGACGGCGTGGTGAATATCCTCAGCGGCCGCGGCAGCGTGGTCGGCACGGCGATGTCCAGCCACCCGGGCATCGACAAGCTGAGCTTCACCGGCTCGACCCCGGTAGGTTGCTCGGTGGGCAAGGCGGCCATGGACCAGATGAAGCGCCTGACCCTGGAACTGGGCGGCAAGTCGCCGGTGATCGTCTTCGCCGATGCCGATATCAAGGCCGCCGCCCAGGCCGTGGCCAACGGGGTGTTCTTCAACTCCGGGCAAGTCTGCGACGCCGGTACCCGCGCCTACGTGCACCGCAGCATCTATGCCGAGTTCCTGCGCGAACTGGCCGCCTACACCGCGACCCTGAAGATCGCCCCCGGGCTGGACCCCGACTGCTTCATCAGCCCCATGGTGTCGCGCCAGCAACAGCAGCGGGTGCTGGAGTACATCGAGGCCGGCAAGGCCGAAGGGGCGGAGCTGTACTACGGCGGCGAGCCCGTCGAGGGCCCCGGCTTCTTCGTCCGGCCGACCATCTTCGCCAACTGCCGCAACGACATGCGCATCGTCCAGGAAGAGATCTTCGGCCCGGTGCTGGTGACCGCACCCTTCGATGATGAGGAAGAGGCCCTGGCGCTGGCCAACGACTCGGCCTTCGGCCTGGCTGCGGCGCTCTACTCCAACGACCTGGGCCGGGTGCACGGCCTGATCCCGCGCCTGCGCGCCGGCACCGTCTACGTCAACGCCCACAGCACCCTCGATCCCTCCATGCCCTTCGGCGGCTACAAGCAGTCCGGCTACGGCAAGGACCTCGGCTCGGAACAACTGGATTTCCTGCTGGAAACCAAGGCGGTGTGGATCACACTGCCCTGAGGAGCTGGGCGGGAAGGCGCCGCCGCCCCCGGGCGACGGCGCAAACAAGTCGGGATGCATCGAATTTCAAGAACAAGAACCCATAGAGGTGATGCCCAGATGAACAGCCAAGCGGATATCGAGCGTGCGCAAGAGCTGGAAAGACGCATCCGCGTCTACGAGCAACAGGAAGAGAGCAACAACTGGCCGGGGGCGTTGAACGCCGTCGACTACATCGCCATGACCCTGATGACGCTGGTGCTGGTCATCGGCTCCTGTGTCTGGGGGTACTGAGCCATGGCCGACCAGGAACGCGTCAATCACAGCCTGGAAGCCGAGCGGGGCGACACGCCGCTGCTGCCCGCCGAACGCATGTGGGGCTTCTGGGAGTTCACCTACGCCAACTCGGCCCTGGCCATCGCCACCTGGGCCTTCCTCATCGGCGGCGCCACCGCCCTGTTCGTGGGGCCACGCGAGGGCATAGCGGCGATCATCATCGGTAACATCCTCGGCGTGCTGCTGGCCACCTTCTCCACCTGCGTACCCTGCGGCAAGTACGGCACCGAGCAGTTCACCTTCCTGCGCAGCATGTTCGGCGGCAACGGCAGCCGGCTGGTATACGTGCTGGCGGTGGTGTTCCTGACCATGGGCTGGCTGGCGGTGCTGGGGCTGATGTTCGGCCGCTCCATCGATGGCCTGGCGGGGCTGGTGTCGGAACACAAGACCGATGCCAATGGCCTGCTGGTACTGGCGTCCGGCTTCTTCGCCATCGTCCTGACCGGTTTCGTGGTGGCCAAGGGACCGACCTCGATCAAGGTGTTCAACACCATAGTGGCGCCGGCCCTGGTGCTGATCATGGGGGTGATGTTCTACATGATCCTCAGCAAGCACGCCTTTTCCGAGCTCATGGCCATGCCGGCGCTGGACGCGCCCTTCGACGACAAGCGGGTGAACTTCATGATCGCCGTCGAGGTGAACATGGCCGCGGGCTTCTCCTGGTGGCCCTACATCGGCAACCTGGCGCGGCTGTCGAAGAACCAGCGGGTGGCCTTCTGGCCGAACATCATCGGCATCTTCGGCGCCGCCTCCCTCGGCGAGGTGGTGGGCCTGCTGGCCGCGGCGGCACTGGGGGACAGCGATCCCACGGTGTGGATGACCAAGATCGGCGGCCTCACTTTCGGCGTCATTGCGCTGGGGTTCGTGGCTTTCGCCAACGTCACCAGCATGGTGAATATCCTCTACACCTCCATCGTCGGCCTGCGCCAGTTGGCCGGGCAGACGTTGCGGGCGATGAGCTGGGAGCTGCTGGTGGTGCTGTTCTGCGTGGCTCCGGGGCTGATAGTGCTGTTCGCGCCGGGCATCTACGACGGTTTCTTCATCTTCCTGGTCTGGACTTCGGCCCTGAACAGCGCCCTGGCCGGCATCGGCATCGCCGACTACTTCTTCCTCCGCCGCCAGCGCCTGAACCTGCGCCACCTCTATGCGGCGGAAGCCCTGTCGCCGTTCCGCTTCTGGCGGGGCTTCAATCCGTCGGCGCTGGTGGCGCTGGTGGCCGGCTTCGCCATCTACGTGGTGGTGTTCAACCCGCAGACACTGGCCAACACCACCTTCTTCACGTTCGCCACCGCGTCCCTGCCGTCCTGCCTGCTCGCCGGCGTGGTCCACTACGCGCTGACCCGAGTACTGGCTGCCCGCCTGGGCTGGGGTGCCTACCCAAAGGGCGATGCCCGCAAGATCGAGGCGCTCGACCTCACCGCAAAGGGTTACAGCAATGAATAAGCGATACGACTACATCATCATCGGTGCGGGTTCGGCCGGCTGCGTCCTGGCCAACCGCCTCACCGAGGACGCGGGCACCTCCGTGCTGGTGCTGGAGTTCGGCGGCAGCGACCGCAGCGTGCTGATCCAGATGCCCAGCGCCTTTTCCATCCCGATGAACACCAGAAAGTACAACTGGCGCTACGAGACGGTGGCCGAGCCGCACCTCGACAACCGCCGCCTGCACTGCCCGCGCGGCAAGGTGCTGGGTGGTTCGTCCTCCATCAACGGCCTGGTCTACATCCGTGGCCATGCCTACGACTTCGATGAATGGGAGTCCCTGGGGGCGAAGAACTGGGGCTATCGCAACTGCCTGCCGTACTTCAAACGCGCCGAGACCTACAAGTTCGGCGGCGACGACTACCGCGGCGCCAGTGGCCCCCTGGCCACCAACAATGGCAACAACATGCAGAATCCGCTCTATGGCGCCTGGGTGGAGGCGGGGGCCGAGGCCGGCTACATCAAGACCGATGACTGCAACGGCTACATGCAGGAAGGCTTCGGTGCCATGCACATGACAGTGAAGGATGGCGTGCGCTGGTCCACCGCCAACGCCTACCTGCGGCCGGCGATGGAGCGGCCCAACCTGACCGTGGTGACCCATGCCATGACCCGGCGCATCCTCCTCGACGGCAAGCGCGCGGTGGGCGTGGAGTACGACCAGGGCGGCCAGACCCATACCGCGTACTGCAACCGCGAGGTGCTGGTGTCCTCCGGGCCCATCGGCTCGCCGCACCTGCTGCAGCGTTCCGGCATAGGGCCCGCAGCGGTGCTGAAGAAGGCCGGCATCGAGGTCCGCCACGACCTGCCGGGCGTGGGGGAAAACCTCCAGGATCATTCGGAGATCTACATCCAGTACGCCTGCAAGCAGCCCATCACCCTCAACGGCAAGATGAGCCTGCTGGGCAAGGCGCTGATCGGTCTGCGCTGGCTGCTGTTCAAGGACGGCCTGGGCGCCAGCAACCACTTCGAGGCCGGCGGCTTCATCCGTTCGGAGCAGGGGCTGAAATGGCCGGACATCCAGTTCCACTTCCTCCCGGCGGCCATGCGCTACGACGGTGACAAACCGTTCAAGGGCCACGGTTTCATGGTGCTCACCGGGCCGAACAAACCGAAGAGCCGGGGCCATGTCCGCGCCCGTTCGGCCGACCCCTACGAGCACCCGGAGATCCGCTTCAACTACCTGGAGAGCGAGGAGGACCGCGAAGGCTTCCGCCGCTGCGTGCGGCTGACCCGCGAGATCATCGGCCAGCCGGCGATGGACCCTTATCGGGGCGAGGAACTGGCGCCCGGCGCCCATGTGCAGACCGACGAGGAGATCGACGCCTTCGTGCGCGCCAACATGGAAAGCACCATGCACCCCTGCGGTTCGTGCCGCATGGGCGAAGACGAGATGGCGGTGGTGGACTCCGAACTGCGGGTGCGCGGCATCCAGGGCCTGCGGGTGATCGACTCGTCGGTGTTTCCCACCGAGCCCAACGGCAACCTCAATGCGCCGACCATCATGCTCGCCGAACGCGCCTCCGACCTGGTGCGAGGCCGCCGCATGCTGGAACCGGCGGATGTCGAAGTGGGCCTGGCCGCCAACTGGGAAACCGCCCAGCGCAGCGGGGCGCCAGTGCGCAAGGTCAGTGCCTGAGTCCAGCCAGTAGGGTGCGCCGCAGCGCACCCTACGGCTGAGGTCAAGACCGATCTCTTTGTGGGGGCGAATTCATTCGCCAAGGGCGGCACAGCTGCCCCCTGCAAAGCCTCGGGGCAGCCTTTCGGCCTGCTTGGCGAATGAATTCGCCCCTACAGAGTAAACATCCACGTTCGTAGAACGTGGACTTGCTTTTGGCCCCCTATAAGGGGGCATCCCGGTGCAGGCTGGAAAATCGTAGCCCGGCTAGCAGGATGAAGCCGATGCGGTAGGGTGCGCCGTGCGCACCGGCGGTTTGACGTGGTGCCGAAGCCGATCCCGGAATCGCTGCGCGCAGCGCACCCTAGGGTCCAGGCCAGGCGAAAGGGGAGGTCTTGTGCAGGGGGAGGATTCGCCCCCACAGGTTCAGGCATTACCAAGGTGGATCTTCATTCTTCCGCCTTCACCTGGTGCTCCCGCCGCCAGGTCGCCGGCGACTTGCCGAACTGGCAGGAGAACCAGCGGGTGAAGGAGCTGGGTACCGAGTAGCCCAGCAGGTCGGCGATGCGGCTGAGTGAATAGCGGGGGTTCTCCATGTAGCGCAATACCAGGTCGCGCCGCGCTTCGTTGATCAGGTCGGAGAAGGTCACCTGGCTTTCTTCGAGCCGGCGTTGCAGTGTGCGCACGTTCATCCCCAGGGACTGGGCGATCTGCTCGATGGTGGAGCGGCCCATGGGCATCAGCAGGTAGATGGCCTTGCGTACATCGTTCAGCGTCGACTGCCGTGCGGCGCCGGGCAGGGTTTCCACCAGGCGCTGCGCATGTCGTGCCATGGCCGGGTCGGCCAGGGGGTTGGGTTTGTCCAGGTCGGCGACCTGGCAGACGATGCCGTTGAACTCGCTGCCGAATTCCACCTTGCAGCCGAACACCCGGCGGTGCAGCTGCAGTTCCGGCGGGGCGTCATGGCTGAAGTTCACACTCAGCGGGCGCCAGTTCGACCCCAGCAGGGCGCTGCACATGCGAAACAGCACGCCGATGGCCAGCTCCATGCCCTGGCGCATGGGCGCCGACGTGTCACTGATGATCTCTTCCCGCAGGATTACCGTTTTGCCCACTTCGTCCACGTAGAGCGCCAGCGATTCGTTCAGCAGGTGGCGGTACTGCACGATGATGTCCAGCGCGTCGCGCAGGGTTGGCTGGTGGGAGAGCAGCAGGCTGATGACGCCGAAATCCGACAGCTGGCGCGACTCGGCCATGCGCAGTCCGAAAGTGGGGCAGTTGGCGGCGCGGGCGGACTCCTCCAGCAGGGCGGCCACGGCGGAAGTCGGCAGGCGCTGTTCGGGATTGTCGATCAGGGACTGGCTGAGCCCCACCTGACGCAGGAGTTGCTGTGGGTTGAGGCCCAGGTGCTGGGCCACTTCGATGTAGTTGGTCAGGGCCGCTGCGCGAACCATTGGGGTCATGTCGATCGCCACGCTGAGGTTGTGCCGGCACGGGGTGGTACATCCGGTACCGATGGTTATTGTCGTAAATAGCGAAGTGAGTCTGCCGTCGCTGATAGTCCGCGAATTTGTTTTTGATGACAACGGCTGCTCTGTTCCCGCTCGTGACAAGGAGCAAGTAAAGACAAACCCTGGAAATTGGCCCACCCCACGGACGGCGGGCATGGCCGCCGAGTCGGAAGCCGAGTGGGGTGGGGCGGCCCTGTCATGAAATGCGAAGCTCCTGACGCCCTATGAAAAGCGGCTCCTCCCTTGCACCTCTACTGTTTGCATCACCAAGTTCCTAAAGCCGCGATGGCGATCCCATCGCAAGCAAAAGGGTGATGACGTGTCCGATAACAACAACGCAACCATCCTCATAGTCCCGGGCCTGCGCGACCACGTTGCCGACCACTGGCAGACCCTGCTGGCCGCCCAGCTGCCCAAGGTACGCAGCGTACCGCCGCTGGAGCAGGACAAGCTGAGCCTGCCGGCCCGGGTCGAAGCCATCCAGCGTGAGCTGGAACAGATCGAGGGACCGGTGATCCTGGTCGCCCACAGCGCCGGCGTACTCATGGTCGCGCACTGGGCGGCTCGCTACAGCCGGCCGATCAAGGGCGCGCTGCTGGCGACCCCGCCGGACCTCGACGCCACCTGGCCGGAGAACTACCCGAGCCCCGAATCCCTGCACGCCAATGGCTGGACCCCGCTGCCGCGCACGCCGCTGCCGTTCCCCAGCCTGGTGTGCGCCAGCGACAACGACCACCTGGCCAGCCTCGAAGCGGTTCGCCAGATGGCCAGCGACTGGGAAAGCAGTCTCGTGGAATTGGGTGATGTCGGTCACCTCAATCCGGCGGCGGGATACGGCGAGTGGTCCTACGCTCATGAACTGATCCAGATGCTGGATCGCTGACGGATATCCAATGCCCGGCCGGGACATCGGCGGGCAGGCGCGCGGCCTTGCAACCGGCTGCGCGTCCGCGGCAGGGAGTGCGCTGAAGGGTTGCTGTAGCCAATACAACAAGAAGCGGAGCTAACGCATGAAAAACAACAACAACCATCACCTGAACCTGCGCAGGTGCCTGCTCGCCTCGGCCATCGCCGCCGGGATGGGCGTGCCGGTCGGGGTGCAGGCCTTCGAGGTCGACACCGGCAACCCGGACTGGTCGGTACGTTTCGACAACACCGTGAAGTACAACTATGGCGTGCGCACCGAGAGCGCGGACAAGCGGATGCTGGGCACCCCGAACAACAACGACGGTGACTACAACTTCCGCAAGGCCGGTACCAACATCACCAACCGTATCGACCTGT
>NZ_JBHSOU010000072.1:0-398 GCF_042656385.1 Pseudomonas sp. GCM10022186 | reverse complement strand
GGCAACAAGGGCTTCCGCGTCAGCGCCGCCAGCTGGTACGACAAGGCCTACGACAACACCGGCTCCAACTCCAACCCCTTCGTCAACGGCAACGAGGCGTTCTCGACCATCGTCGGCCAGCCCAGCACGACCAACCCGGCATTCGGCAGCCCGCACCTCTCCAACTACGCCCAGCGTTACTACAGCGGCCCGTCCGGCGAGATCCTCGACGCCTTCGTGTTCTACAGCACCGAAGTGGGCGACGAGTCGATGTTCAGCATCAAGGCCGGCCAGCACAACGTCTACTGGGGCGAGACCATCCTCAACCCGGTGCATGGCATCAGCTACGGCCAGTCCGGCCTGGACCTGGCGAAACTCTCCGCCGCCCCCGGCACCGAGGCCAAGGAGCTGTTCGTTCC
>NZ_JBHSOU010000071.1:65513-206275 GCF_042656385.1 Pseudomonas sp. GCM10022186 | reverse complement strand
CGTCCAGCGCGCCGCCGCCCTGCCGCACATCCAGGTGGTCACCGGCGGGGCGCGCGTCGAGGGCCCCGGTTTCTTCTTCCAGCCCACCGTGCTGGCCGGCGCCCGCCAGGATGACGAGATCGTCCGCCGCGAGGTGTTCGGCCCGGTGGTCTCGGTCACCGCCTTCGACGACGAGGAGCAGGTGCTGGCCTGGGCCAACGACTCCGACTACGGCCTGGCCTCCTCGCTCTGGACCGCCGATGTCGGCCGCGCCCACCGCCTGTCCGCACGCCTGCAGTACGGCTGCACCTGGGTCAACACTCATTTCATGCTGGTCAGCGAAATGCCCCATGGCGGCGTCAAGCACTCCGGCTACGGCAAGGACATGTCCATGTACGGGCTGGAGGACTACACCGCGGTGCGCCATGTGATGTTCAAGCACTGACGGGCTGGCCCCGGCCGGCTCCTTGTAGGGGCGAATTCATTCGCCAAGGGCAGCGCAGCTGCCCTGTGAGAGTCCGAAGGGCAGGCCTACGGCCTGCTTGGCGAATGAGTTCGCCCCTACAGGGTGTGAAGCCCCCACAGGATGCAACCCCCGCTGCAACCACCAGGAGAACGAGCGATGCGTAACACCCTGCGTAATTTCAGTTTCATCCTGCTTTGCGCCATGGCCGGGATGGCCCAGGCGGCCGAAGATGCCAAGGCCATAGTCGACGGCTACATGGCTGCCTGGAACGCCCATGACGTCGACAAGGCCGCCAACTTCCTGGCCGAGGACGCGGTGTACTTCGACGCCACGGTCGGTACCCCGCAGCAGGGTCGCGCTGCGGCCCGCGACAATGTGATCAAGGTGTTCATCACCGCGGTGCCGAACCTGACCTGGAAGATGACCAGCGACCCGATCGTCAGCGCCGATGGCATCGCCTTCCAGTGGGAGTTCGCCGGCACCAACAGCGGCGCCTGGAGCGCCGAGACCCCGGCCACCAACAAGCCGCTGAAATTCGAAGGGGTCAGCTTCGTACGGGTGAAGAACGGCAAGATCACCTACCAGGGCGACTACTACGACGCGCTGGGTTTCAACAAGCAACTGGGCTGGTAACCATACGTAGCCCGTAGATGGGGCGGGCGGTGTTCCGCGAGCAACGCGATACCCATCAGCCTGACAGCATGGGTATCGCTCCGCTCCACCCATCCTACGGATCTGAAGCGGAGAGGGGTGACTCGCGCCGGCCACTCCCCGTAGGGTGCGCTGCGCGCACCGCCATCTCCGCACGGTGTCTTGGTGCGCATGGCGCACCCTACGATCGGCTCCCCGCCGGCAGCAGGGCGGCGGACTATACCCCGGCCGCCTCCGCCAACCCCTTCTCCCTCAGCCACTCGGGATTGAACAGGCGCCCCGCATAGAGCCCGCCGCGGTCGCACAACAGCGTGACGATGGTGTGCCCCGGCCCCAGCTGGCGGGCCACCTGCACGGCGGCGGCCAGGTTGATGCCGGATGAGCCGCCGACGAACAAGCCCTCCTCCCGCAGCAGCCGGTAGACCATGGCCACGCAGGCCGGGTCGTCCACCTGCACGGCATCGTCAATGGGCGTGCCTTCGAGGTTGGCGGTGACCCGCGTGGTGCCGATGCCCTCGGTGATGGAGCTGCCCTCGGCCACCAGCTCGCCACGTTTCACCCAGTTGTAGAGGGCACTGCCCATGGGGTCGGCGAGGACGATGCGCACCTTCGGATCGCGCTCCTTGAGGTAGCGCGCCACCCCGGCCAGGGTGCCGCCGGTGCCGGTGGCGCAGACGAAGGCATCCACCCGGCCATCGGTTTCGGCCCAGATCTCCGGGCCGGTGGTCGCGTAGTGGGCCTGGCGGTTGGCGATGTTGTCGAACTGGTTGGCCCAGATGGCATTGGGCAGCGACTCGGCCAGGCGGCCGGCGATCTTCTGGTAGTTGTCCGGGTCCTTGTAGGGCTTGGGTGGAACCGGCCGCACCTCGGCGCCCAGGGTGCGCAGCAGGTCGAGCTTTTCCGGGGACTGGTTGTCGGGGATGACGATGATGCAACGGTAACCCCGGGCGGCGCAGATATGCGCAAGGCCGATGCCGGTATTGCCGGCGGTGCCTTCGACCACTGTGCCGCCCGGCAGCAGCCGGCCCTGGCGCTCGGCGTCTTCGAGGATGAAGCGCGCTGCGCGGTCCTTGACCGAGCCACCGGGGTTGAGGAATTCGGCCTTGGCGAGGATGTCGCAGCCGGTTTCGGCGCTGAGGCCGATGAGACGCAGCAGAGGTGTGTTGCCGACGCTGCCGATGAAACCTTCGCGGATCGCCATGCTGCACCTCCCGGAGTCGCTGCATGGGAACGGACAGTTTCAGTCTAGCCGCGCGCTAGTTCGGCTTGCCCTTCTCGAACTGGTGCTTGATGACATCCGACAGCGTCGCCGTCAGGGCTGCCGTGGAAACCCCGAACATCAGCACGCCGTTGGCGGCCTCCAGCGGGCCCAGCAGCCGCCACCGCTCGTTCATGACGATGTCGCCGTAGCCCAAGGTGACGAAGTTCACCGCCGAGTGGTAAAGCGCCTTGGCAAAGCTGTCGAACTCCCCGAGCGCCAGGAACAGCGCGCCCCAGGTCGCCATCTGCACGAAATTGCCCAGCAGCATCACCAACATCACCACCGACAGCAGCCAGGTGGTGTGCCACGGCGATGCGCTGATCCGCCCGCCCCGCACATAGCGGACGTACGGTCTCAGGCTGAAGGCCACGAACAGGGCCTGCGTGACCAGGCAAAGCACCATCACGGGAATACCGACCAGCAGATTGAGCAGCATGGCAGCGACCTCTCAGCGGGCTTCGCGGCGATGCCGCTGGAAACGCCGGCGGTCTATCAGGTAGACCGCCGCGCAGGCGTACAGGGTGACGGCAATGAACAGCCCCATGCGCACCGCGAAGGCGGTGTAGACGTCCTTGCCGGCCTCGCTGTCCTGCACGGACTGGCCGAGCAGGATGATCAGGGTCACCAGGCTGTTCATCCAGAATCCCGGCGTCTGCCGTGTCGCCACCAGGGCATGAAGCCGGCGGGCCAGCAGCAGGCCGAACAACAGCATCCAGAGAAAGAACATCCACAGGTGCGGGAACAGGCTCAAGGCGCTCCAGAACAGCATGGCCAGCAGCCCGCCGAGCAGGGTCGAGCCCAGCAGCTCGCGGCCGGCGTTGCGGGCGGAGGCGCCGCAGACCTGCTGGCCGAGGCTGACCGCCTTCATGATCAGCGGCATGTAGCTGGAGGGGTCGACCAGCGCCAGGAGAAAGGCCGGCAGCACCACCAGGGCGGCTCGCAGGGCGATCCAGGCGGACTCGCTGGCGTCCGGCGCAGGGCGGGTGGGCGCGGCCGGGGCATCGGCCGGTTCCGGGAACAGTCCGTGGCTGACCAGCGCCACCAGTACGGCGAGCACCATGCCCTTGGCCAGCGCCTCGATGACCATGACCGCCAGGCCGAAGGAAAAGGTGCCGGCCGCCGAGATCATGGTCAGGCCAATCACCAGGAACTGCGCCACCAGGGGATTCCCGCCACGCAGGCCATAGCGGAAACAGAGGAACAGGCACAGCCCCACCAGCAGGACGCCACTGGGGGGCGCGTGCTGCAGCAGCGGGATCATCAGCAGGCCGACGCCGGTGGTGAGCATGACCACCAGGGCCAGCGCCGGGGCGGCCTTCAGCGGCAGCGGGCGGTTGCTCGTGACCAGCAGGAGAACCACGAAGATCGGCGAGAGGAAGGGAATCGGCAAGGCGAGGCCGAAGCTGATCGCCAGACACAGGGCGACACCGCTGGCCAGGCGCAGCGCGCGCCGAGCACGGGGATCGCGCTCAGTAGGCATAGGACAGCCAGCTCATCAGGTAGATGAACAGCCGGCCCAGGGGGTTGAGCGGATTGCCCGCCGAGGGAAAGGCCATGACCTCCGCCTGGCCGCCGACGCGCAGGCCCTTCAGCTCGTCCAGTTCGCCGGGGGCGAACTCCACTATCACCGGGAAGCGCTGGGCCGGGCGCAGCCAGTCGCGGCTGTTCTCCACCGTCGGCAAGGTGCCGGGCGCCGGGGCCTGGCCCGTGCTGACGCCATAGCCGACGCTGCGCACGCGACCGTCGAACACCCGCCCCGGCAGCGCATCGAGCACGATGGCCACGGGCGTGCCGACCTCGACATGGCCCAGGTTGTTCTCGGTCATTTCGGCGCTCAGCCAGAGGTCGTGGATGGCGATCAGGGTCATCACCGGGCTGCCGGCGCCGACGAACTGGCCGACATCGGTTCGCAGGTCGGTGATCAGCCCGGCGGAGCGCGCCCGCACCTGGGTGTTGGCCAGGTCCAGTTCGGCCTTTTCCAGCGCGGTGGCGGCGCTACGCAACTGGGCGTTTTCCTCCTCGCTGCCACCCTGCTGCTCCCGCGCCCGCTGTACCTCGGCACGCGCCGCGACAACCTGGCTGGTGGCCTGCGTCAGGGTGGCGCGGGCGCCCTCGAGCCGGCGCACGGAGATGGTGCCCGGGTCTTCCCGGTAGAGCCGTTCGAGGCGGTCGCTGTCCTGGCGCGCCTTCAGCTCGTTGGCCTGGGCCGCTTGCAGCGAGGCGAGCGCCGAGTCGATGGCGGCGGTGCTGGCACCGATCTGGCGGCGCATGGTTTCGAGGTCGGCGCGGGCGCGGTCGACGGCGATCCGGTACTGGCTCGGGTCCACTTCGAACAGCACCTCGCCGGCCTTGACGTCCTGGTTGTTGCGGACCTGCACCCGGACCACCCGGCCAGCCACCTCGGCAGCCACCGGTACCACGAAGGCCTGCACCCGCGCCTGCTGGGTGTAGGGGGTGAAGCGATCAGCCAGGAGGTACCACGCCAGGGTCAGGATGATGACCAGCGCCACCCATCGGGTCCCCTTCGCGGCTGCGTCGGCCGGTTCGGGCTTGGCCGGCTCCTCGGCCAGGGCCTGCGGTTGTTCGCTCATTCTCGTCCACCTTGCTCGTTGTCGGCGTCCGGCAGGGCCGGGGCCGGCGGCTCGTCCAGCAGGTCATCCCAGTCGGTGCGTTGCTGCATCTGTTCACGGGTGCTGTCGTCGATCATCGGCCCGTCGCGATACCAGCCACCGCCAAGGGCCTTGTACAGGCTGATCAGGTTGCTCACGGCGTCGCTGCGGCTGAGCAGGTAGTTTTCCTGCTGCTGGAACAGCTCGCGCTGGGCATCCAGGACCCGCTGGAAGTCGGCGAAACCTTCGCGGTACTGGGCATTGGCCAGGTCCAGGGAACGCAGGGCGGCCAGGGCGCTCTCGCGGCGGATGCGTTCGCTTTCCAGGGCCTTGGCCAGGCCGGTGGCCGCATCATCGGCCTCGCGCGCGGCCTGGCGTACCCGATCGCGGTACGCTTCGATCAGCTGCTGCAGGCGGGCATCCTGCACCCGCACGTCGTTCTTGATCCGGCCGTGGTCGAACAGGTTCCAGACCAGGCTGGGGCCGGCGACAAGGTCTCGACTGTCGGAGGCGCCATCGAGGGTCGAAGCGCTCCAGACGATGCTGCCCAACAGGGTCACCGAGGGGTAGAGATCGGCCTCGGACACACCGATCAAGGCCGACTGGGCGGCCACCGCCAGTTCGGCGGCACGCACATCCGGCCGGCGCAACAGCAGGTTGGCCGGGACGTCCTGCAACACCGCATGATCGGGCAGTGGAATAAGCCCCTCCCGCTCGCCCAGTTCGGGCAGGGGGCCCGGCGGGCGTCCGATCAGCACGGCGAGGGCGTTGCGCGTGCGCATGACCTGGCCTTCCAGATCCGGGATGGTGGCCAGGGTGCCCAGGTACTGGGTCCTGGCCTGCTGGAAGTCCAGTTCGGAGCTGTCGCCGCTGCGGAACAGGCGCTCGGTGATCTCGAAGCTGCGCTTCTGCCGTTCGGCGTTCTCCCGGGCGATGCGCAGCCGGGCCTCGAAGGTCCGCAGGATGAAGTAGGTATCCGCCATCTGGGCGCGCAGCAGCACCAGGGCGTCCTCGTAGTTGGCCCGGGCCGCGAAATAGGCCGCGTCGGCCGACTCGATGGCACGGCTGAAGCGCCCCCAGAAGTCCAGCTCCCAGGCGATGTCGAAACCGGCGCTGTACTGCCAGAAGTGACTGTCCTGGGGGTTCCGGCCGCCGGACTGGTGGCGATCCAGGTAGAGGCTGTCGGCGCTGGCCTGCTGGAACTGCGGATAGCGGCCGCTCAAGGCGATGCCCAATTGCGCGCGGGCCTCCATCACCCTCAGGCCGGCGATCTCCAGGCCGGCGTTGTAGGCATCCGCCTCGGCGATCAGGGCGTCGAGGACCGGGTCCTCGAACACCTGCCACCACTCGAGGAAGTCGGGCTGCGGCCGGTCGATGCTCATCTGCTCGAGCGCCGGGCTGTTCCAGTGCTCGACCCAGGGTTCGCGGGGCGACTGGAAATCCGGCCCCAGGCGCACGCAGCCGCCAAGGCCGAGCGCGCCCAGCAGGACCAGGCACAGACAGGTGTAACGGAGCATGGCACCCGGTCCGGATCAGGCCGCTCGCCCCTCTTCTTCCGCGTCTTCCAGCGCCTGCGGCTGGTCGTCCACCCAGTGCCAGAACAGCATGTAGCCCACCGCCAGGGTCACCGGGCCGATGAACAGCCCGATGATGCCGCCGGTGACCATGCCGCCGAGGGCGCCGATCAGCACCACGGGCATGGGGACATTGACGCCACGCCCCAGCAACAGGGGTTTGAGGATGTTGTCGGACATCCCGGCGACGAAGCTGTAGATGGCGAAGATGATGGTGCCGGCAGTCGCCCCTTCGGTAGCGAAGACGAAAATGATCGCCGGAATGGTGATCAGCAACACGGGCAACTGCATGATGCCCAGCAGCAGTACCACCAGGGCGAGGAGGCCGGCTCCGGGGATGCCCATGAGCACGAAACCTATCCCCACCAGCAGCATCTGGATGAAGGCGATACCGACCACGCCCTGGGCCACGGCACGGATGGTTGCCGTGCAAAGCTGGGCGATCTGCGGCCCACGGTCGGGTCCGGAGATGCGCGAGGCGATCTGCAAGGCGCTGCGATGGCCATTCTCGCCAAAGGCCATGAAGATGCCCGCCACGATCAGCGCGGCGATGAACAGCAGGAAGCCCGCGCCGACGCCGGCCAGCTTGCCGAGCATGCCCAGGCCGAAGCCGCGCAGGTGCGGCAACAGTTTCCTGATCAGGCTGGTCAGGTCGCTCGATGCCTGCTGCCAGAAGTCGAACAGGGGCTGGCCGACCAGGGGCCAGCTGGCCACGGACTCGTTGGGTGACGGAACGTGCAGCTCGCCACTCTTGACCAGTTCGATGGCCCCCTGCACCGACTCGGCCATGGAGGATGCCAGCAAATAGATCGGCACCATCAGCAGGATCAGGGAAACCAGGACGATCAGCGTGGCCACATGACCGTCACGCATGCCCAGCTTGTCCTTGAGCTTGAGGTGCAGCGGGTAGAAGGTGACGCCGAGGATCAGCGCCCAGAGCATCAGGTTGAGGAAGGGGTAGAAAACCTGGTAGCAGGAAATGGCGAGGATCGCGACCAGGCCAGCTCGAATGAGCACATCCATCAAGCCGCGGGACAGGATCCTTTCCGAAACGGAACTTGGCAGCATCGAATTCTCCTTCTGCTGTAGCACTCAGGCGAGGTCAGCCCGATATCTCCACTGCTTGGTGGCGATCCAACGGACATGGGCGGAAGATCCTCATGCCGCGCCGGGGACTGATCCAAGTCATTTCGCTTCAATGATTGTCATTTCTGCCGGGATTCCGGCATCGATATCCCGCTCGGGTCTGGCGCGCGCCAACATCGACGATCCACTGCTGAGACTGCTGAATCCAGCATAGCCGCTACGCGGCATCTGGCTGGCGGGTGTGGCGTTATGGTTGGCGTCAGTCCGCCGGTTCACCGATGTCCTCGTTCCACAACTCCGGCCGGGCTTCGATGAAGTCCTCCATCAGCTTCACGCACTGGGCGTCCTGCAGCACCTCCAGCTCCACGCCACGGGAGCGCAGCAATTCCTCCTCGCCCATGAAGGTGCGGTTCTCGCCGATGATCACCTTGGGAATGCCGTAGAGCAGGATCGCCCCGCTGCACATGGAACAGGGCGACAGCGTGGTGTAGAGCACCGCCTCGCGATAGATGCTGGCGGGCTGGCGGCCGGCATTCTCGAAGGCGTCCATTTCGCCATGCTTGATGGCGCTGCCCTCCTGGATGCGGCGGTTGTGGCCGCGGCCGATGATGCGGCCCTTGTGGACGATCACCGAGCCGATCGGTATCCCGCCCTCGGCCAGGCCCTGGCGGGCTTCCTCGATGGCGGCTTGCATGAAGGGGTCCATGGTCGTTCCTTGTGTTCCGATGGGTTGAACGGGTTGTTTACGCGACCTTGTCCGGCTCCTGCAAGGCCTGCTTTGCCAGCCAACGCTCGTAGGCATTGATCCCCGCCCGGACCGAGCTGAACACCAGCGGCGGCTTGAGTTCACCCAATTCGCCGGAGCGTTGCAGCAGGTCGTACGCCGGGCCCAGGAGGCGGGCGAAGCCGAAATGGACGCCCTTGGCCGCCAGGGTCTGCTTCACCTCGCGCAGGGTGGCGAGGCCAGTGAGATCGAGGTTGATCATGGTTTCGGCATTGAGCAGCACTGCGCGCGGGTGGTCCGCATGCTCCACCAGGTGCAGCAGGCGCTGCTTGAAGTAGTCGGCATTGAAGAACAGCAGCGGCGCGTCGAAGCGGTAGATCAGCAGGCCCGGCAAGGTGCTGGCCTGTGGATAACGGCTCAGCTCCACCTGGCCGTCGACACCCTCCACCCAGCCCAGTACCGCGTCGCTGGGACGGTAGGTGAAATACAGGAGGCGCAGCAGGGCCAGAGTGATGGCGACGAAGATGCCGGGCAGCACGCCGACGCCCAGCACGCCCACCGTGGTCAGCAGGCAGAGGCCGCATTCGAAGCGGCTGAGACGCCAGAAGGCCTTGAGCGCGCGCAGGTCGATCAGCCCCCAGCCCGCCAGCATCAGCACCGCCCCCAGGGCGGCGATGGGCACCCAGGCCAGCGGGCCGTGGAGGAACACCAGCACGGCGACTATCACCAGGGCCACCACCACGCTGACCAGTTGGCTCTTGCCGCCCACCAGGTCATTCACCGCCGTGCGCGAATCCGCGCCGCTGATGACGAAGGCCTGGGACACCCCGGCGCCGACGTTGGCCAGGCCCAGGGCGATGAATTCGTGGTTGGCGTCGAGGGCGTAGCCGTGGCGGGCGGCGAAGCTGCGCGCGGTGAGCATGGCGCTGCAGAAGCTGACGATGGTGATCCCGGTGGCATCGCGCAGCAGGCTGAGCAGTTCATGGTAGTTGGCGCGGGGCCAGCTCAGCTCCGGCAGCCCGGCCGGGACGGCGCCCAGCAAGGCCACGCCGTGGCGATCCAGTTGCAGCCAGGCAGCTGCCACCGAGGCCAGCACTATGGCTACCAGGGCCACCGGCAGCCTTGGCCAGCGGCGCGGCAGCAGGATCATCAGCAGCAGGGTCGCGGCGCCCAGGGCCAGGGTCGGCAGGTGGGTATTGGCGAGGTTGCGGATCATGGCCAGCAGCCCGGCGATGAAGCCACTGGTTTCGCTCTGGTAGCCCAGCAGTTTGCCAAGCTGGCCGGCCAGCAGGCTGAGGCCGATGCCGTTGAGGTAACCCACCAGGATCGGCCGCGACAGGAAGCTGGCGATGAAGCCGGCGCGGATGAAGCCGGCGAGGATGGACAGCAGGCCGACCATCACCGCGACGATCATCGACAGATGGATCAGCCGCTGCGGATCACCGGCGGCCAGCGGGGTGATGGCCGCGGCGACCATCGCGGCGGTGGCGGCATCGGGGCCGACCATCAATTGGCGGGAGCCGCCTACCAGGGCATAGATCAGCATCGGCAGGATGCAGGCGTAGAGGCCGACCTGGGCGGGAAAGCCGATGATCTGCGCATAGGCGATGGCCGTGGGAATCTGCACGGCGGCCACCGACAGGCCAGCCATCAGGTCGACACGCAGCCAGTCGCGACGATAGTGGAAATTGCCGGCGCGATTGCGCAGCCATTGAAGCAGTCGCATCGGATCGGTCCTTGGGAGGTTCGATCCTGGAAAGCTTATCAACGGCGCCGGAATTTTCCCGGCGCCGCGGTCATTTTTGAGAATTATTGATCCTTCTCGCAGTTGATCATCCAGGGCACCCCGAACTGGTCCATGAGCATGCCGAAGCGCGCGGCCCAGAAGGTCTTTTCCAGGGGCATCTGAATCTGGCCGCCCTCGGCCAGGGCGTTGAACACCCGCTCGGCCTCGGCGATACGGTCGACGTTGATCGAGATGCTGATGCCACTGATGCCCTCGAATGGCGCCTGGGGCGGGCAGTCCGAGCCCATGATCACCTGGTCGCCCACCGCCAGGCGGGCGTGCATGATCTTGTCGCGGAATTCCTCGGGCACCTCGTTGCAGGCCGGGCTTTCGGCGAAGGTCAGGAAGGCTTCCAGGGTGCCGTTGAGCACCTTGGCGTAGAACTGGAATGCCGGGCCGCACTGGCCGTCGAAGGTGAGGTAGGGATCGATCTTCATGACTGTCTCCTGTCGTCGGGTTACAGCGATCACTGCTGTTTGGCTTTCTCGAAGACGCGCTTTTCCTGCTCGCGCAGTTCGGGGGTGAACTCGTCGCCGAAGTCCTCGGCCTCGAACACCTGGCGGATCTCGATCTCGGACTCGGTGGGCATGGGGTTGGGGCAACGCTTGACCCATTCGATGCACTCTTCGAGGGAGTCGACCTTGAACAGCCAGAAGCCGGCGATCAGTTCCTTGGTTTCAGCGAAGGGGCCATCGATCACACTGCGGTCCTTGCCCTTGAACACCACCCGCGCGCCCTTCGAACTGGGATGCAGGCCTTCGCCGGCGAGGAGGACGCCGGCGTTCACCAGTTCCTCGTTGTACTGGCCCATGGCCGCGAGCAGTTCCGTGCTGGGCATGATGCCGGCTTCCGATTCCCTGGTTGCTTTGACTATCACCATGAAGCGCATTGTCTTTCTCCTGTTGATTGCCCGCGGCCCTTGCCTGCTGGCTGTGCCTATTGGTCGAAGGGGAAACGACGGAATCGACAGCAGGCCGGAAAATCTTTCCGACGGCGCGGGACTGGGACAGCGTAGCCCCGGATGGAGGACTTGCGAGGATGGGGTGACGGGTGAATGGCAGCACAAAGCTGACGTAGGGTGGACCACGCTTCACCGGTCCACCATCGGAGCCCGGCCGAGCACCGAATGGTGGACATGAAAAGCGATGTCCACCCTACGAGGCCTCGCCCTAGCGTGGCGCGATATGCGCGACCATCAGCTGCACGCTTTCCTGGCCACGGTATTCGTTGACGTCCAGCTTGTAGGCCAGCTCCGCCCAACGGACCGTGGGGTTGGGCCAGTGCTCGCGGTCGATATTGAAGGCGATGCCGTCCAGTTGCAGGGAACCGCATTCGCTTTTCAGCACCAGTTTCAGGTGGCGCTCCCCGACCAGACGCTGCTGGACGATCTGGAACACGCCGTGGAACAGCGGTTCGGGGAAGTGCTGGCCCCAGGGGCCGGCCAGGCGCAGGGCGCGGGCCAGTTCCAGGTGGAACTCCTGGATGCTCAGCTGGCCGTCGGAAAGCAGGCGACCGGTGAGGTCGTCTTCGCAGAGCTGGCGGCGGGTCTCGAAGTCGAAGGCGGCGGCGAAGGCGCCGAAGTTCTCCACAGGCAGCGACAGGCCGGCGGCCATGGCATGCCCGCCGAACTTGCTGATCAGCCCCGGATGGCGGGCGGCCACGGCGTCCAGCGCGTCGCGGATATGGAAGCCCGGCACCGAGCGCGCCGAGCCCTTGAGCAGGCCGTCGCCGGCGTCGGCGAAGGCGATGGTCGGGCGGTGGTAGCGCTCCTTCAGGCGCGAGGCGAGGATGCCGATCACGCCCTGGTGCCAGTCCGGTTCGAACACGCAGAGGCCGAAAGGCATGTCCTCCAGGGCCAAGTTCTTCAACTGGGCCAGGGCCTCGCGCTGCATGCCCTGCTCGATGGCCTTGCGGTCCTGGTTGAGCTGGTCCAGCTGCACCGCCATGTCGCGGGCCAGGGCCTCGTCTTCGCAGAGCAGGCATTCGATGCCCAGGCTCATGTCGTCCAGGCGGCCGGCGGCGTTCAGGCGCGGGCCGAGGATGAAGCCGAGGTCGGTGGAGGTGATGCGCCCCGCCGGCCGCCCGGCCACTTCGAGGATCGCCTTGAGGCCGGGCCGCGCACGGCCGGCGCGGATGCGCGCCAGGCCCTGGTGAACCAGGATGCGGTTGTTGGCGTCCAGCGGCACCACGTCGGCGACGCTGCCGAGCGCCACAAGGTCCAGCAGGTCGCCCAGGTTGGGCTCCTTGAGCCCGGCACGGGCGAACCAGTCCAGCTCCCGCAGGCGCGCACGCAGGGCCAGCAGCACGTAGAAGATCACGCCGACCCCGGCCAGGGACTTGCTGGGGAAGTCGCAACCCGGCTGGTTGGGGTTGACTATGGCATCCGCCGCCGGCAGTTCCGGCCCCGGCAGGTGGTGGTCGGTGACCAGCACCTTGAGCCCGGCGGCCTTGGCGGCGGCCACGCCCTCGACGCTGGAAATGCCGTTATCCACGGTCACCAGCAGGTCAGGGCTACGCTGCAGGGCCACGGCGACGATTTCGGGCGTCAGGCCGTAGCCGTATTCGAAGCGGTTGGGCACCAGGTAGTCGACGTGGAAAGCACCCAGCATGCGCAGGCCGAGCACGCCGACGCTGCTGGCCGTGGCGCCGTCGGCATCGAAGTCGCCGACGTAGAGGATGCGCTGGCGCTTTTCCAGGGCCTCCACCAGCAGGTCGACGGCGGCCTCGATGCCCTTGAGCTGCTGGTAGGGGATAAGCCGCGCCAGGCCCTTGTCCAGTTCAGCCGCGGACTGCACGCCTCGGGCGGCGTAGAGACGGGTCAACAGGGGCGGCAGGTCGCCCAGGTCGGGCAGGACAGCGGGAAGGGCGCGGTGTTCGATACGCATGGCAGATCCGATCTATGACTCATGTTCCCCTCTCCCCTCCGGGACAGGGCCTGGCGGATGTCCGGAGGCGTCAACGCTCTCCTGCAAGCCACTCCAGGGGAATTTCATGCTGGCCACGCTCATCGGTGACGAACAGGGTGCCGTCGCTGATCATCACGCTCCAGCTGACCGAACGCGGCAGGTCGCGCGCCAGCTCTTCCAGGGCTTCCTGGCCGACGGCGACGACGTTGATGTTCTTCAGGCCGCGCACGCTGTCCAGCACCTTGGTCTGCCAGACGCGCAGGTTGCCGTAGGCCACCAGGCTGAAGCGCTCGGTGCGGCGCGAGCACCAGGTGATGCGCTCGGCATCCGGCTGACCCACTTCGATCCAGTGCAGGACGCGGTCGTCCAGGCTCTTTTCCCACAGGGCCGGCTCGTCCACGTCCGACAGGCCACGGCCGAAGGACAGCTGCTCGTGGTACCAGAGGGCGTAGGCGATCAGCCGCACGGCCAGGCGTTCCTCGGTTTCCGAGGGGTGCTTGGCGACGGTGAAGCGCAGGTTCTCGTAGACGCTGCGGTCGAGGTCGGTGAGGTTGAGCTCGACTTTGTAGGGGGTCGCTTGGAGGGCCATGGCGGGCTTCTTGGTTATTCGCGGAGGGCGGCAAGTCTACCCTGAATCCACGGCCTTGGCTGGGCCTTCCGGCTAATCGGCGGGGTAGCGCTGGATGCGATTGCGCCCCTTGTCCTTGGCGGCGTAGAGGGCGTCGTCGGCCAGGGAAAGCAGGCGGAACAGGTCATAGCCGGCTTCCTTCGAGCTGACGATGCCGATGCTGACGCTGAGCTCCCCCGGCTCCTGGAAAGGCAGTTCGGCGAATTCGCGGCGGATGCGCTCGGCCACCTGGGCGCCGGCCTCGTCGTCGGCGTCGGCCAGCAGGCAGGCGAACTCCTCGCCGCCGATGCGGCCGAACACGTCCTGCTTGCGCATGCTGCCGACCGCGATGCGGGTGAAGGCCACCAGGGCCTCGTCGCCGGCGGCGTGGCCATAGCTGTCGTTGAGGCGCTTGAAGTGGTCGAGATCGCAGAGCAGCAGGGCCACCGGTTCACCGCGGTGCTCGCAGCTTTCCAGCAGGTATTCGCCCGTGGTCATGAAGGCGCGGCGGTTACCGACGCCGGTTAGGGGGTCGCAGTAAGCCGCGGCGCGGAATTTCAGCTCGGCGCGCTCCTTGACCATGGCCAGGGTGACGAAGGCGATGCCAATGGCATAGAGCAGGGTCTCGAACACCAGCAGGGAAAAGAAGCTGGTGCCCTGCCCGCTGCTGGCGATCGCCTGGTCGAAGGGCATGCCGCGGTCGACCACGATGCGCACGCAGTAGAAGGCCATATGGAAAAGGCTCAGCAGCAGCGCCGGCACATAGGCCACTTCCAGGCTCTTGCGGCTGCGCCAGAGTTCGAAGGCGCCGAGGCCCGCGTAGCAGACGGTCATCATCGAGCTGAGCACCACCCGCACCGTCAGCGACTCGTAGAAGGCCGGGTTGAGGCAGAGCAGTGCCCAGATCGCCGCCCCGGCGCAGATACCCGGCAGGTGCGGCTGGCGTCCGGTGAAGACACGCAAGGCGGTCCAGTTCAGTGCCGCGCACAACTGCAGCACCACGTTGCCCAGCACCAGGGGCACGAAGTCCATGCCGATGCCGCGCAGGCTGCCCAGGACGGTCCCCAGGGCACCGAGCAGCAGCGTGGCGGCCAGGTAGCCGAGGGTCGGCTCGCGGCGGCCACGGCGCCAGGCATGCAGCATCAGCAGGCCGACCAGGGCGAGAACGTAGATATCCACCAACACCAGGGTGGGAATGTTCAGTTGCATGGCCCCTCCTCCCGACGCGGGCGCGGCGACGGGCGGCAGGGGATCGCGAGGCGGCTTGGCATGGTGGTTCGCGCACGTGATCGAAGGTCCTGACAAGCACTTTAAGTCGGCCTCGAAGGGGGCGCCAGCGGCAAACCGGACTGTTCGCAGCGGGCCCCGCGGAGTAGAGTCGCCGCCATCGTCCGGCCCATGGAAAACCCGATGAACGCTCCTGCCAAACCCCTCGCCGGCCTCAAGGTGATCGAGCTCGGCACTCTGATCGCCGGGCCCTTCGCCTCGCGCCTGTGCGCCGAATTCGGCGCGCAAGTGATCAAGATCGAATCCCCCGACGGCGGCGACCCGCTGCGCAAGTGGCGCAAGCTCTACGAGGGCACCTCGCTCTGGTGGTTCGTGCAGGCGCGCAACAAGAAGTCGCTGACCCTGAACCTCAAGCACCCGGAGGGCCGCGAGATCCTCAAGCGGCTGCTGGCCGAGGCGGACATCCTGATCGAGAACTTCCGCCCAGGCGTGCTGGAGAAGCTCGGCCTGGGCTGGGAGGTGATCCACGCGCTGAACCCGAAGCTGGTGATGGTGCGCCTGTCCGGCTTCGGCCAGAGCGGCCCCTACAAGGACCAGCCGGGCTTCGGCGCGGTGGGCGAATCCATGGGCGGGCTGCGCTACATCACCGGCTTCGAGGACCGCCCGCCGGTGCGCACCGGCATTTCCATCGGCGACTCCATCGCCGCCCTCTGGGGCGTGATCGGCGCGCTGATGGCGCTGCGCCACCGGGAAGTGAACGGCGGCCAGGGCCAGGTGGTGGACGTGGCGCTGTACGAGGCGGTGTTCGCCATGATGGAAAGCATGGTCCCGGAGTTCGACGTGTTCGGCTTCATCCGCGAACGCAGCGGCAATATCATGCCGGGCATCACCCCCTCCTCCATCCACACCGCCGCCGACGGCCGCCACGTGCAGATCGGCGCCAACGGCGATGCCATCTTCAAGCGCTTCATGCTGGCCATCGGCCGTGAAGACTTGGCGACAGACCCGTCGCTCGCCAGCAACGACGGCCGCGATGCGCGCCGCGACGAACTCTACGGGGTGATCGACCGCTGGGTGGGTTCGCTGCCGCTGGACGAGGTGCTGGCGGTGCTGAACCGCGCCGAGGTGCCGGCCAGCCGCATCTTCTCCGCCGAAGACATGTTCGCCGACCCGCAATTCCTCGCCCGCGAGATGTTCCTCTCGGCGAAGCTGCCGGACGGCAAGCCGTTCAAGATGCCGGGCATAGTGCCCAAACTCTCCGAGACCCCCGGCTCCAGCGAATGGATAGGCCCGGAGCTGGGCGAGCACAACGCCGAGGTGCTGGCGGGCCTGGGCTACAGCGCCGAGCAGGTGGCGGCGTTGAAGGGGGAAGGAGCTATCTGAGGTCGAACGGGGCGGTTTTTCTGCAGGGGCGAATTCATTCGCCAAGCAGGCCGGAGGTCTGCCCCGCGAGGTCGAATGGGGATGCTGCGCATCCCTTGGCGAATGAATTCGCCCCTACAAGCTTCGCGATCAATCGCCAGAAAAAAGGCCGGCCCCTTGCGGGAGCCGGCCTTTCCGTTTCTGGCGCCCTGGCTTACAGCGGCTTGCCGCGGTTGCCGTGCTGGCTGACGAAGGCCTGGATCTGCTTCAGGTCGTTCGGCAGCACGGTGCAACGCTCCTCGCGCTGGAACAGGTCCGCCAGGTGCGCCGGCAGCGCCGGGGCCTGGCCGACGCCGGCCTTCTCCACCGCCTCGGGGAACTTCACCGGATGGGCGGTGCCCAGGATCACCATGGGCGTGGCCAGGCTGCGGCGGCATTCGCGGGCGGCGCGCACGCCGATGGCGGTGTGCGGGTCCAGCAGCTCGCCGCAGTCCTTGAAGACTTCGGCGATGGTCTCGCAGGTGGCTTCATCGTCGACGGCCAGGGAGTCGAACAGCTTGCGCGCCTCGGTCCAGCGGTCTTCCTCGACGCTGAAGCCGCCGCCCTGCTTGAAGGTGTCCATCAGGTTGGCGATGGCGGCACCGTTGCGGCCGTGCAGGTCGAACAGCAGGCGCTCGAAGTTGGACGAGACCATGATGTCCATGGACGGCGACAGGGTCGGGTGCAGGGTGTCCTTGACGTACTGGTTGCCGCTCATGAAGCGGTGCAGGATGTCGTTGCGGTTGGTGGCGACGATCAGTTGGCTGATCGGCAGACCCATGTTGCGCGCCAGGTAACCGGCGAAGATGTCGCCGAAGTTGCCGGTGGGCACCGAGAAGGCCACGGAACGCGCCGGGCCGCCGAGCTGGATGGCCGCGTGGAAGTAGTAGACGATCTGGGCCATGATCCGCGCCCAGTTGATCGAGTTGACCGCCACCAGGCGGGTGCCCTTGAGGAAGCCCTGGTCGGCGAAGCTGGCCTTGACCATCTCCTGGCAGTCGTCGAAGTTGCCCTCGACCGCGATGTTGTGGATGTTTTCGCCGAGGATGGTGGTCATCTGCCGGCGCTGCACCTCGGACACGCGGTTGTGCGGGTGCAGGATGAAGATGTCGACGTTCTCGCAGCGGCGGCAGCCTTCGATGGCGGCCGAGCCGGTGTCGCCGGAGGTGGCGCCCATGATCACCACGCGCTCGCCGCGCTTGACCAGCACGTGGTCGAGCAGGCGGCCGAGCAGTTGCAGGGCGAAGTCCTTGAAGGCCAGGGTCGGGCCGTGGAACAGCTCCAGCACCCACTCGTTGCCGTTCAGCTGGCGCAGCGGCGCCACGGCGTTGTGGGCGAAGGCACCGTAGGTTTCCTCGAGGATCTTCTTGAAGTCGGCGTCATTGATACTGCCGGCGACGAAGGGGCGCATCACGCGGAAGGCCAGCTCGTGGTACGGCAGGCCCGCCCAGGAAGCGATTTCTTCCTGGGTGAAACGCGGCAGGTTTTCCGGGACGTAGAGGCCGCCGTCGCTGGCCAGGCCCGCCAGCAGCACGTCTTCGAAGTTCAGGGCCGGAGCCTGGCCGCGGGTACTGATATAGCGCATAGGTACAAACCTTCGGTTTGAGCTTCAAGCTTCAAGCTTCAAGCTGCAAGCGACGGGGACTTGCAGCTTGTGGCTTGCGGCTTGCGGCTGCGATTAGTTGAGTTGTTCCACGCGAATGCGGACTACATTGCCCACCACGTCATCGAGGGCTTCCAATGCGGCGATGGCGTCGTTGACGCGCGCCTCGACGACCCGGTGGGTAACCAGGATCATCGGCACCAGGCCGTCATGCTCTTCGACTTCCTTCTGCATGATGGATTCGATGTTGATGCCGCGTTCCGACAGGATGGTCGCCACCTGGGCCAGCACGCCCGGGTGGTCCTTGGCCTGGATGCGCAGGTAGTAGGCGCTCTCGCAGGCCTCGATCGGCAGGATCGGGTGGTCGGACAGGGAATCCGGCTGGAAGGCCAGGTGCGGCACGTGGTTTTCCGGGTCGGTGGTCAGGGCGCGGACCACGTCCACCACGTCGGCGACCACGGCGGAAGCGGTGGCTTCCATGCCGGCGCCGGCGCCGTAGTAGAGGGTGCTGCCGGCGGCGTCGCCGTTGACCATTACCGCGTTCATCACGCCGTTGACGTTGGCGATCAGGCGGTCGGCCGGGATCAGGGTCGGGTGCACGCGCAGCTCGAAGCCGCTGTCGGTGCGGCGCGCCACGCCCAGGTGCTTGATGCGGTAGCCCAGGGCCTCGGCGTAGTTGACGTCGGCACTGGTCAGTTTCGAGATGCCCTCGGTGTAGGCCTTGTCGAACTGCAGCGGGATGCCGAAGGCGATGGAGGCGAGGATGGTCAGCTTGTGGGCGGCATCGATGCCTTCGACGTCGAAGGTCGGGTCCGCTTCGGCGTAGCCCAGGGCCTGGGCTTCCTTCAGCACGTCCTCGAAGGCGCGGCCTTTCTCGCGCATTTCGGTGAGGATGAAGTTGCCGGTGCCGTTGATGATGCCGGCCAGCCAGTTGATGCGGTTGGCGGAGAGGCCTTCGCGGATCGCCTTGATCACCGGGATGCCGCCGGCCACGGCGGCCTCGAAGGCGACCATGACGCCCTTCTCGCGGGCCTTGGCGAAGATCTCGTTGCCATGCACGGCGATCAGCGCCTTGTTCGCGGTGACCACATGCTTGCCGTTCTCGATGGCCTTGAGGACCAGTTCGCGGGCCTGGGTGTAGCCACCGATCAGCTCGATGACGATGTCGATTTCCGGGTTGTTGGCCACGTCGAAGATGTCGGCGGTGATGGGGGTGGCGCCGGTTTCACACTTCGGGTTGGGACGACGAGCGGCAATCTGGGCAACTTCGATTCCACGCCCGGCACGGCGGGCAATCTCCTCGGCGTTACGTTTGAGTACGTTGAAGGTGCCGCCACCGACGGTCCCCAGGCCACAGATGCCTACTTTTACCGGCTTCACGCTGAACTCCCCATCATCACTGCGAAAACGGCCGGGTGTGCCCCGGCCGAGGAAAAGAGCCGCACTTTACGAAGCGGCCGAATATTGGTCAATCGAGGCGGGCGCCCGGATTACTTGGCCTCCAGGGCGATCTTGGCCAACTGCGGTGCCGGCTGGTACCCGGGGATCAGTTGCCCATTGCCGAGGACGATGGCCGGGGTACCGTTGACGCCGATCATCTGGCCCAGTTCGAACTGCTTGGCCACCGGATTGTCGCACTGGGCCGGCGGCAGCTCCTCGCGGGACTTGGCCTTGTTCATGGCCGCCTGGCGGTCCTTGGCGCACCAGACGCTGACCAGGCTGTTGTAGCCGTGGCTGCCGATGCCCTGACGCGGGAAGGCGACGTAGCGAACCTCGATGCCACGGCGGTTCAGCTCGGGCACTTCGCTGTGCAGTTTCTGGCAGTAGCCGCAGTCGGTATCGGTGAACACGGTGATATGGGCCTTGGCCGGCTCCTTGGGTGCGAACACCACCATCTCGCTCTTGGGAATCGCGTTGATTTCCTTGGCGATGGAACGGCTTTCGGCCTGCTCGGTGAGGTTCACCGGCTTGCCGTCCTTCACCTGGTAGAGGTAGCCCTGCATCAGGTACTGGCCATCGGCGCTGGTGTAGAGCATGCGGCCGCCCTTGAGCTGGACCTGGTAGACACCGTTCATCGGGCTTTCGCCGATGGATTCGATGGGCAGGCCGAGTTGCAGGGCGTCGAGGGTCTTGCGGATGGCCTGCTCCGGATCGTCGGCGAGGCTGATGGTGCTGGCGAGGCCGAGGGCCAGGCCGGCGATGAGACGGGTCACGCGCATGGGTACTCCTGTCGAGCGGCGGACGTACGGAAACTGTCCAAGCCTACCACAGAAGCCCAGGCGCGCAGACGCCCGCCTGGAGGCTGAAGGCTGAAGGCTGAAGGCTGAAGGCTGAACGAATATCGTCCGCACCCTGCCGTTCCTTTTCGTCCAGCCCTCAGCCTCCAGCGCCCTTGATCGGCTCTTCACCCCCTGGGGTGGTGACGGGCATGCAGTTCCTGCAAGCGGGCCCGGGCGATATGGGTGTAGATCTGGGTGGTGGAGAGGTCGCTGTGGCCGAGCAGCATCTGCACCACCCGTAGGTCGGCGCCGTGGTTGAGCAGGTGGGTGGCGAAGGCGTGGCGCAGGGTGTGGGGCGACAGGGACTTGCCGATACCGGCCACCTGGGCCTGGTGCTTGATGCGGTGCCAGAAGGTCTGGCGGGTCATCTGCTCGCCGCGCAGGCTGGGGAAGAGCACGTCGCTGGGCCTGCCGTCGAGGAGGAAGGGCCGCGCCTCGCGCTGGTAGCGCTCGAGCCAGGCGATGGCTTCCTCGCCCAGGGGTACCAGGCGCTCCTTGCTGCCCTTGCCGAACACCTTGAGCACACCCTGGCGCAGGTTGAGCTGCTCCAGGGTCAGGCTCACCAGCTCGGTCACCCGCAGTCCGCAGGCATAGAGCACTTCGAGCATGGCGCGGTCGCGCAGGCCGATGGGGTCGTCCAGGTCAGGTGCTTCCAGCAGGGCCTCCACGTCCGCCTCGGACAGCGACTTGGGCAACGGCCGGCCCAGCTGCGGCAGGTCCACCTGCAAGGTCGGGTCTTCGGCAATCAGGTTCTCCCGCAGCAGGAAGCGGTAGAAGCCGCGCAGGCCGGAGAGGAAGCGCGCAGTGGAGCGGGCCTTGTAGCCCTGCTCCAGGCGCCAGGCGAGATGGTCGAGGATCAGGTCGCGCCCTGCCCTGTCCAGGGAAAGGCCACGTTCATCGAGCCAGCCGTTGAAGTGCGCGAGGTCGCTGCGGTAGGCCGAGCGGGTGTGCTCGGAGAGGCCTTTCTCCAGCCATAGGGCGTCGAGGAAGCGGTCGATGAGGGGATGGTCCAGCGCGGGCATGAGGGACTGCTTTTCAGTGACGAGGCACTAGTCTTCCACAGCGCCCACTTCATTTCATCCCGGATTCGGCCAAGTCTCCGCCCCGTACCGACAACGGACCGGCCCCCCGGCGGAGCCGATCGAAACCAACGTGCAACCTGGTGTTACCACCGATCGCTTCCTGCCCCCATCACACTGACAGGCGGCGATGCCAGCCTATCCTTGGTTGGGTGACAGGATCGGGCTGGCCGTAGATGATTTCATCCTGCTATCACTCATCGCCGGTACCCGACCATGGCCCACCAAATGAACTCGCGCCTGGGGCAGATCCTTGTCAGCAAGGGCCTGATTACCCCCCGGCAGCTGGATGCCGCGATCGAGATGCAGCTCACCAACAGGATGCGGCTGGGTGAAGTACTGGTAGCGCAAGGCCTGCTGACCCAGAAGCAACTGACCAATGCCCTGAAGAAACAGAGCAACCTGCGTCTGGCGGCTACTCTCGTGGCCGCGCTGATGAGCCCCTTCCAGATGGCCAGCGCCGATATCCAGCGCCTGCAACCGCCCGTCGGCACCAGCCGCCAGGAGATCCCGCACAACCTGCATCCGCTGACCGACCTGGAAATGAGCAATGTCAGCGCCCAGGGACTGGATGATGTGCTGCAAGGCCTGTTCCTGCAGGCGGAAAATGGCGATGGCCCGGGGGCGCTCAGGCAATTGGCGAAGCTGGTGATGCCGTTGCTGGAAAACCTCGACGCCGAGACGGCGATGCAGGACGTGGTCTACGCCACCGAACGGATGGCCTCGGTGGTCAACCCGGACGGCTCGGTGAACCTGCACCTGCCCAGTTCCATCGGCGAACTGCGCTTCGAGAACATCCGCGTCGCCGGTGCCCCCCGGGACCAGAGCTTCGGCAGCCTGACGCTGAACGATATCGACCTGTCCCAGGCGTCGCTGAAGATCGCCCTGCGCAATTGATACGTGTCCCATGCCGGTGCAAGGGCAATTCCGCCCGTCATGGTCGGGACATCCCAGCCAGCATGACGCAACAGGAGTCGACCATGTCCCTGCAACTCTTCGCCCACCCCTTCTCTTCCTACTGCCAGAAAGTCCTGATCGCCCTGTACGAGAACGACCTGCCCTTCGAACTGCGCCTGTTGTCGCCTGAAAACCCGGCGACCGGTGCGGATTTCCAGCGCCTCTGGCCACTGCAGAAGATGCCGCTGCTGCTGGATGGCGAGCGGCCGGTGATGGAGTCGAGCATCATCATCGAGTACCTGCAGCAGCACCATGCAGGGCCGGTGAAGCTGATCCCCGAGGCAGCGCAAGCGGCGCTGGAAGTGCGGATGCTGGATCGCTGCTTCGACCTGTACGTGATGACGCCGATGCAGAAGGCAGTGGGCGACAGGCTACGTCCGGAGGAGCAGCGCGATGCATTCGGCGTCGAGGAGGCACATGCCCTGCTGGAGCGCAGCTACGCCTGGCTGAACGAACGGCTCGCCGGTCGCACCTGGGCTGCGGGGGACAGCTTCAGCCTGGCGGACTGCGCCGCGGCGCCGGCGCTGTTCTATGCCGACTGGGTGCAGCCCATCGGCGCCGCCTTCGGCCACCTGCGGGCCTATCGACAGCGCCTGTTGCAGCGCCCTTCCTTCGCCCGCGCAGTGGACGAAGCGCGGCCATATCGACCGCTGTTCCCACTGGGGGCGCCGGATAGGGATTGAAGCGGCATCCCGCCAGGACAGAGGGTGCTATTGCGAGCGGAGTCGAAGCAGGCGCCCTGTGAGCGCCTTTTCATTCATGCGGCACTGGCGGCCTGGGGAAAGTCCGGCAGGACCTGCACCGGACGCTTCTCGCCATCGATGGCGACGAAGCTGAACAGGCCGCTGATGGCCTTCTCGCGGGTGGCACGGTACATGTCCTCGACGAACACCTCGACCTCCACCTTGAGGCTGGTGTTGCCCACCTTCACCACGCGACCCACCAGCTCGACGATGGACCCGGCGGGAATCGGGTGCTTGAAGTCGATGCGGTCGCTGGAGACGGTCACCAGCGGCAGGCGGCAGAAGCGCGTGGCGGTGATGAAGGACACCTCGTCCATCCAGGCCAGGGCGGTGCCGCCGAACAGGGTGTTGTGATGGTTGGTGCTGGGCGGGAATACCGCCTTGGTCACCCGGCTCTCGGACAGCTCGGTCCGGCGGGCGATCTCTTGCTCTCTCGGGGTCATGCCACTTACCTGAAGAAAAAACCTGTGGCTGCCACGGGCACGGCGACTCTTGTGGTTCTTGTACGCTGCCGGATCGGGCAGGAAAGGGGAGCGGATTATCCTCCGCACGCGGGCAAGAAAAAACCCGCCGAGGCGAACCTGGGCGGGTTTTTCGGGAAAGCTGTGGCGATTAGGCCAGCTTCTCCTTGATACGAGCTGCCTTGCCGGACAGGTCGCGGAGGTAGTACAGCTTGGCCTTGCGCACGTCGCCGCGGCGCTTGACGCTCAGGCTGTCGACCAGCGGGGAGTAGGTCTGGAAGGTACGCTCAACGCCTACGCCGTTGGAGATCTTGCGTACGGTGAAAGCGCTGTTCAGGCCGCGGTTACGCTTGGCGATGACCACACCTTCGAAGGCCTGCAGACGGGAACGGTCGCCTTCCTTCACTTTCACTTGAACGATTACGGTGTCGCCCGGGGCGAAAGCCGGAATCTCTTTGTTCATTTGTTCAGCTTCGAGTTGCTGAATGATCTTGTTGGTCATCGCTGTGCTCCTAAGACAGGCCTTCTGGGCGTGCCATCGATACGTTAACTATCGTTCCGCTGGCGGATGTATTCCTCCAGCAGCTTTTTCTCTTCTCCAGAAAGCGAGCGGCAATCCAGAAGATCGGCCCGACGTTCCCAGGTGCGCCCAAGCGCCTGCTGCAAACGCCATCGCCGGATGTGTTCGTGGTTGCCGCTGAGCAGCACCTCAGGAACACGCTTGCCTGCATACAGCTCCGGACGGGTGTAATGCGGGCAATCGAGCAGGCCATCCGTAAAGGAGTCCTCCTCGGCGGAGTCCGCGTGGCCCAGCGCGCCGGGCAGCAACCGCGTCACCGCATCGATCAGCACCATGGCCGGCAGCTCACCGCCGGACAGGACGTAGTCGCCGATCGACCATTCCTCATCGACATGCTCCTCGATGAAGCGTTCGTCGATGCCTTCGTAGCGCCCGGCGATGAGGATCAACGTTTCCTCGTTCGCCAGCTCGCGCACGGCCGCCTGCTTCAGCTGGCGCCCCTGCGGCGAGAGGTAGATCACCTTCGCCTTCTCCCCCGTCGCTGCCTTGGCTGCCGCCAGGGCCCGTTCCAGGGGCTGGATCTTCATCACCATGCCGGGGCCACCGCCGAAGGGCCGGTCGTCCACCGTCTGGTGGCGGTCCTCGGTGAAGCTCCGTGGGTTCCAGCAGTTGAGCTTGAGCAGCCCCTGCTTCACCGCACGGCTGGTGATGCCGTATTCGCTGATGGCGGCGAACATCTCGGGAAAGATGCTGATGACTTCGACCTGCATGCTTTTCATGTCAGGCCCTCAGAAATCAACGTCCCATTCCACCCGCATCTCGCCAGCGTCCAGGTCGATCGACTGTACGCACTGCTCCGTATAGGGCAGCAGGCGTTCGCGATCGTCGAGGCTGCCGGCGCAGGGCTTGACCACCATCACGTCGTTGGCGCCGGTCTCCAGGAGGTGATCGATACGGCCGAGCAGTTGCCCATCCTGATTGATCACATGGAGACCTTCCAACTGGTGCCAGTAGAACTCGTCTTCGTCGAGCTCCGGCAGTTCGCTGGCGGGGACGCAGATTTCGAATCCTGCGTAGGTGCGCGCGATTTCGCGATCCACCAACCCCTTCAGCTTCACCACCAGGACCTTGCCGTGCACGCGTCCGCTGGCGACTTCGACCTGCTTTACCTCGTTGTCGCGCCTGAGCGTCCAACGGCGGTAATCGAGCACGTTATCCAGCGGATCGGTGAAGGAGTAAACCTTCACCTCGCCACGTACGCCATGCACCGAGAAAATCTTGCCGAGAACGATGAATTCCTCGGCGGGGGCCGGCGTCGTGCTCATAAAGGATGCTTAGGCAGCGGCCTTGGCAGCTTCCTTCAGCAGCTGAGCAACGCGCTCAGACGGCTGGGCGCCCTGGCTCAGCCAGTAGTTGGCGCGCTCCTGGTTCACGGAAAGCTTGACTTCCGCGCCAGTGGCGACCGGGTTGAAGAAGCCGATGCGCTCTACGAAGCGACCGTCGCGCGCGTTGCGGCTGTTGGTCACGGTCAGGTGGTAGAAGGGGCGCTTCTTGGAGCCGCCACGGGCAAGACGGATGGTTACCATTGAACTTCGTTCCTATAGTCGGTGCTTTTCAAGCATGGGCCATGGGCCCGAAAGGCCGCATATTCTAAGGATTATCCGGCCGATTGCAAATCTCTTTTGGGGGCCACCTGTCGGTGGCAGCTGCAAGCCGCAAGTTTCAAGCTGCAAGGGGACTCACTTGCAGCTTGCGGCTTGTCGCTTGCAGCTCTGTTTTCACATCTTCGGCATGCCGCCGGGGAACATGCTGCCCATGCCACGCATCATCTTGGCCATGCCGCCCTTGGCGGTGACCTTCTTCATCATCTTCTGCATCTGCTTGTGCTGCTTGATGAGGCGGCCGACATCCTGCACCTGGGTACCGGAGCCCAGGGCGATACGGCGCTTGCGCGAGCCGCTGATCATTTCCGGGTCGCGGCGTTCGGCGGGGGTCATGGAGTTGATGATCGCCTCCATCTGCTTGAACTGTTTCTCCGCCGCGTTCTGCGCATTGCCCATCTGCGCCAGGTTGACGCCGCCGAGCATCGGCAGCTTGTCCATCAGGCCGCCGAGGCCGCCCATGTTCTTCATCTGCTGCAGCTGGTCGCGGAAGTCTTCGAGATCGAAGCCCTTGCCTTTCTTGATCTTCTTGGCGAGCTTCTCGGCCTTCTCGCGGTCCATGGTCTGCTCGGCCTGCTCGATCAGGCTGAGCACGTCGCCCATGCCGAGGATGCGCGAGGCCACGCGGTCCGGGTGGAAGGGGTCGAGGGCTTCGGTCTTCTCGCCCATGCCGAGGAACTTGATCGGCTTGCCGGTGATGGCGCGCACCGAAAGCGCGGCGCCGCCACGGGCATCACCATCGACCTTGGTCAGCACCACGCCGGTCAGCGGCAGGGCGTCGTTGAAGGCCTTGGCGGTGTTGGCGGCGTCCTGGCCGGTCATGGCGTCGACGACGAACAGGGTCTCGACCGGCTTGATGGCGGCGTGGACCTGCTGGATCTCGCCCATCATCTCGGCGTCGATGTGCAGGCGACCGGCGGTGTCGACGATGACGACGTCGATGAACTTCAGCTTGGCCTCGCGGATCGCCGACTGGGCGATGTCCACCGGCTTCTGGCTGTTATCGGAGGGGAAGAAGGTGACGCCGATGTCAGTGGCCAGGGTTTCCAGCTGCTTGATCGCCGCCGGGCGGTAGACGTCCGCGGACACCACCAGCACCGACTTCTTCTTGCGCTCCTTGAGGAAGCGCGCCAGCTTGCCGACGGTGGTGGTCTTGCCCGCACCCTGCAGGCCGGCCATCAGGATCACCGCCGGCGGGGCGGCGTTCAGCGACAGGTCCTCGTTGGCGGCGCCCATCAGCTCCACCAGCTCGGCCTGGACGATCTTCACGAAGGCCTGGCCCGGGGTCAGGCTCTTGGAAACCTCGGTACCGACCGCGCGGTCTTTGATCTTCGCGACGAAGTCCTTCACCACCGGCAGGGCGACGTCGGCCTCGAGCAGGGCCATGCGCACTTCGCGCAGGGTGTCCTTGATGTTGTCCTCGGTCAGCTTGGCCTTGCCGGTGACATGGCGCAGCGTCTGCGAGAGGCGGTCGGTTAGGTTTTCAAACATGCGCGTTCCTTTCGGGCTCTCGTGGGCCCAGGCTGAGCTTGCTGCAGGCGGCGGAGTATAACCAAGTGTCGGCGTCGCCGACACCGCCAGCGGTCTTTCACCGGCAAGCCTTGTATGCCACACTCACGACCTTTCGGGCTTGCCTTACAAGGACTTATGCACCCTCTGCTGCCCAGCCTCCTGGCTGCATTCCTCTATGCGGGCACCACTGGTTACCAGGGCCTTCGCCTCGGCCAGCGCACCACGCCGGACAAGCGCCTGCTGATCCTCGGCAGCGGCCTGGCGCTGGTCGCCCATTGCACCGCACTCTTCTTCCAGTTGCTGACCCCGGCCGGGCTCTACCTGGACTTCTTCAACGCCGCCAGCCTGATCGCCGCCGCGGTGATCCTGCTGACCATAGTGGCCATTGCGCGGATTCCGATCGAGAACCTGCTGCTCCTGCTGCTGCCCCTCGGCGCCCTGACGGTGCTGGCCGCCGCCCTGGTACCGGGCGGCACCGTCCAGGCCATCGATGAAGGACCGGGCATACTTGCGCACATACTGCTGTCGATCCTGGCCTACGGCCTGTTGACCATGGCCGTGTTCCAGGCCCTGCTGCTGCTGTTGCAGGACCACCAGCTCAAACACAAGCACCCCTCCGGGCTGATCAAGAACTTCCCGGCGCTGCAGACCATGGAAAGCCTGTTGTTCGGCTTCCTCTGGGCCGGCTGGAGCCTGCTGTCGCTGTCGCTGCTGTCGGGTCTGGTATTCGTCGACAACCTGTTCGCCCAGCACCTGGCGCACAAGACCATCCTCTCCTGCATCGCCTGGGTGGTGTTCGGCGTGCTGCTCTGGGGCCGCCACCAGCTCGGCTGGCGTGGGCACAAGGCCATTCGCTGGACCCTGGCGGGCTTCTGCCTGTTGATGCTGGCGTACTTCGGCAGCAAGCTGGTCCGCGAATTCATCCTTCACGTCTGACCGCCCATGCACGGATTGCTCGCCGGCCTGCTCCTCGGAATCACCCTCTCCCTGGTGGCCGGCGCGGTAGTCGCCTGGCTGGCGACCCGGCGCCGCCACGGCGTGGAAATCCAGCCGCAATCCCGCCTGCCGGTGGCGGTGTCCGACGCCCTGCAGCGGGTCACCGTCAGCTCCATCATGATTCCCCGCAGCGAAATCCAGGGCATCGACCTGGATACCGCGCCCGATGAACTCCTCACCCAATTGCGGGACGCCACCCATACGCGCCTGCCGCTCTACCGCGAAGACATCAACCAGATCGAAGGCATCCTCCACCTGCGCCAACTGCCGCGCCTGCTGGCCGAAGGCTCGCCCAGTGCGGAGCAGTTGCTTGCGGTGAGCCGGGAAACCTACTTCGTGCCGGAAAGCACGCCGTTGCTGACCCAATTGGTGAACTTCCAGAAACAGAAGCGCCGCCTCGGCATAGTGGTGGACGAATACGGCGACGTGGTGGGCCTGGTCAGCCTGGAGGATATTTTCCAGGAACTGGTGGGCGAGTTCGGCAGCCTGGAAGACTTCGCCCCCAACCCCGGTATCCAGTCCCGCGACGACGGCCGCTACGAACTGGACGGCTCCCTGCACCTGCGCGAGCTGAACCGTGTGCTCGGCTGGCACCTGCCCTGCGACGGCCCCAAGACCCTCAACGGCCTGATCACCGAGGCCCTGGAACAGATTCCCGACTGCAGCGTGTGCCTGAAGGTGGGCCCCTATCGCCTGGAAACCCTCCAGTCCGGCGAGAACCGCGTGCAGCGCGTGCTCGCCTGGCGCGCCGGGCTTACGCCAAAGGCCTGACGACCCGGCCCTTCCATTGCGCATCCGGCAATGCGGGCGCCTCGGCAACGTACCAGTCCGCCAGCGCCTCGCCCCAGACGCGGTACCCCAGTGGCGAAGGATGGTAACCGTCCAGCGCCAGGAACTCCGGACGCATCTCCAGACGGGTGGCACAACAACCCACCCCTTCCCGCTCCGCCAGCGCCCGCATCCGCCGGTCCAGCAAACGTGCGCGCCAGCCCAGCAACTGGCGCAGCAGCCAGGGCAAGGCGCTGAAATGCTGCAGCGGCGGCACGCCGGCCAGGGCGACCCGGGCGCCGCGCTCGACGAAGTGACGGGCCAAACCCTGAAGAGAGGCCTGCCAATTGCGGCTTGAGCTGAAGTGGGTGGTGTCGTTGACCCCGAACACCAGCAGCACCAGGTCGACGGGCTCTTCCGCTACCTGAGGCAGCAGCCGCTGCAGGGCTTCACCGGCGGTTATGCCGTTCTCGCCGCAGGCACGCCAGGCGACGGGCCGCCCCAGGCGCGATGCCAGTGCGGCAGCCAGCTGGCCGGCCAGGGCGAAGTCCAGGCAGGAGGCACCGACGCCGGCGACGGTGGACTCACCGATCAACAGAAGACGCAGGGGCTCGCCTTCCAGCTCGCCCCCGGCCAGGCCGCGCTCGGGTCCGGCGGCGGGCGCCAGGCGCAGGGCGGTATGGCGGGTGTGCATGGCCATGGGCAGCGCCAGGGGCAGCAGCGGCAGCGCCACTGCCCACCAGCACAGCCCGGCCAGCTGGATCACAACCGGACGTCGACCGCCTGGGCCGCGCGGGTCGCCTTGGCCCGCGCCAGATCGGTGGACTCGTCCCGCGCCAGGGCCACACCCATGCGGCGCTGGCCATCCACTTCCGGCTTGCCGAACAGACGCAGGGCGGTGTCCGGCTCGGCCAGGGCGGCACCGAGGTTGCCGAAGCTGACCTGGCTGGACTTGCCTTCGACCAGGATGACCGCCGAGGCGGAGGGCCCGGTCTGGCGGATGACCGGGATTGGCAGGCCGAGGATGGCCCGCGCATGCAGGGCGAATTCGGAGAGATCCTGGGAGATCAGGGTGACCAGGCCGGTGTCATGGGGGCGCGGCGAGACTTCGCTGAACCACACCTGGTCGCCCTTGATGAAGAGCTCGACGCCGAACAGGCCGCGGCCGCCGAGGGCCTCGGTCACCGCCTGGGCGATGCGCTCGGATTCGGCCAGGGCCTTCGGACTCATGGCCTGGGGCTGCCAGGATTCGTGGTAGTCGCCCTTCACCTGGCGGTGGCCGATGGGGGCGCAGAAACTGGTACCGCCGACATGGCGCACGGTGAGCAGGGTGATCTCGTAGTCGAAGTCGATGAAGCCCTCGACTATCACCCGGCCCTTGCCGGCGCGGCCGCCTTCCTGGGCGTAGTCCCAGGCGGCCTTGAGGTCGGCGTCGGACTTCAGCACCGACTGGCCCTTGCCGGAGGAACTCATGATCGGCTTGACCACGCAGGGGTAGCCGACGCTGGCCACGGCGGCGCTGTAGTCCTCGAAGGTATCGGCGAAATGGTAGGGCGAGGTGGGCAGGCCCAGCTCCTCGGCGGCGAGGCGGCGGATGCCCTCGCGGTTCATGGTCAGCTGGGCGGCGCGGGCGGTGGGCACCACGGTGAAACCTTCGGCCTCCAGCTCCACCAGGGTGGCGGTGGCGATGGCCTCGATCTCCGGCACTATGTAATGCGGCTTCTCCTGCTCGATCACGGCGCGCAGGGCGGCGCCGTCGAGCATGCTGATCACGTGGCGGCGATGGGCCACCTGCATGGCCGGGGCGTCGGCGTAACGGTCGACGGCTATCACTTCGCAGCCCAGGCGCTGCAGTTCGATCACTACCTCCTTGCCGAGCTCGCCGGAGCCGCACAGCAGTACACGGGTCGCGCTGGGCGACAAGGGGGTTCCAATACGGGGCATGTCGTTTCCTCGGTGATTCAAGAAGCCTGGGTCGGGGACGTGATGAACAGGCCACTGGCCTTGGCGCGCTCGAAGCAGCGGGCCAGCACCTCGCGGCGCTCGGCGTTGTCCATGCGCCCCCAGCGGGTGATTTCATCGGCGCTGCGCTGGCAGCCGCTGCAGATGTCGTGGTCGTCGAGCACGCAGACCTGCACGCAGGGCGAACGGACGGGGCGTTCGGCGTCCATCAGTCGTCCTGCTCGGCCAGCTCGCGGGCGTAGCGCTGGGCGTTCTGCACGTAGTGGGCGGCGCTGGCCTCGAGCATCTTCTTCTGCTGCTCGGTCAGCTCGCGCACCACCTTGCCGGGGGAGCCCACGACCAGCGAGCCATCGGGGATCTCCTTGCCTTCGGGAATCAGCGCATTGGCGCCGATGATGCAGTACTTGCCGATCTTCGCGCCGTTGAGCACCACCGCGTTGATGCCGATCAGGCTGAAGTCGCCCACCGAGCAACCGTGCAGCATGGCGTTGTGGCCGATGGTAACCGAGCGACCGATGTTCAGCGGGTAGCCCATGTCGGTGTGCATCACGGTGCCGTCCTGGACGTTGCTGTTCTCACCGATGTGGATCAGCTCGTTGTCGCCGCGCAGCACCGCGCCGAACCAGACGCTGGCGCCGGCGTCCAGGCGCACCTTGCCCACCAGGGTGGCATCGGGGGCGGTCCAGCTGTCCGGGTGGGCTTCGACCCGGGCGGTTCCAAGGCGGTATTTCATCAGGCGCTCCTCGAACGGGGCTTATTTGAGTTTTATGAAATTCTCGGGGGCGCGGGTCATGTCGATCCCGGCGTCGTAGACCAGGTTGACCAGCTCGACGACCATTATCGCGGTCAGCCCCCAGATCTTGTATTCGCCGTACTGGTAACTGGGCACGTACCAGCTGCGGCGGAGGTAGTCGATGCGATGGGTCACCTGGCGCGGGTCGTCGCGGAAGAACTCGAGCGGCACGCTGAAGACCGAATCGATCTCACCGTGGTTGGCCCTGTACTGGACGAAATCCGGGACCAGCCCGACAAAGGGGGTGACCTTGATGCCGTGGCGGGAAACCAGGGGGCTGAGCGGGCCGATGATTTCCACCAGTCCGGGAGGCAGGCCCACTTCCTCTTCCGCCTCGCGCAGGGCGGTGCGGATCAGATCCTGGTCTTCAGGGTCGCGGCGGCCACCGGGAAAAGCCACTTCACCGCCGTGGGTGGACAGGCCGCTGGCGCGCAGGGTCAGGACCAGCTCGGGCTCGTCGCTACGGGTGATCGGCACCAGTACCGCGGCTTCGGGGAAGTCGCGATCGGTCACCAGGGTTCTCGGGGAATAGCTCTGCACGCGACGGAGCAGGTCATCCAGCATGGACGTTCTCGTTGTTCTCGACTGCCCGGCATCATGGCATGAACCACAGGGTCGCCCAAGCCCCGGACCGACAGGGCGCATCATTCACCACCCGGGGGCGGCCACCCCGCGGCTTGCCGTGCGACACCATGCCGCGCCAAGATGGACGCCTGAGCCCCGAGGATCCTCGATGAAATTCTGCAGCCAGTGCGGCGGGCCGGTGGTCCAGCGCATTCCCGAAGGCGACAACCGCCTGCGCTACGTATGCGACAGCTGCCACACCATCCATTACCAGAATCCGCGCATCGTCGCCGGCTGCCTGCCGGTATGGGGCGAGCAGGTGCTGCTCTGCCGTCGCGCCATCGATCCGCGCAAGGGCTACTGGACCCTGCCCGCCGGTTTCATGGAGAACGGCGAGACCATGGAGCAGGCCGCCACCCGCGAAACCCTGGAGGAAGCCTGCGCGCGCGTGCGCAACCTCAGCCTCTATACCCTCTTCGACCTGCCCCACATCAGTCAGGTGTACACCTTCTTCCGCGCCGAGCTGGTGGACCTGGACTTCGCAGCCGGTGACGAGAGCCTGGAAGTGCGACTATTCCACGAACGGGAGATTCCCTGGTCCGAGCTGGCTTTTCCGACCGTGGGCCGTACCTTAGAATGTTATTTCGCCGACCGCGCCGGCCAGGTCTTCCCGGTGCGCAACGAGCCACTCGCGCCGTTGCTGGCCTATTACAAAAAAGCCTGACCGCCAATCTGCTTACTAGAACACTGTGGGGATGCCGTGCCGATGCGCTGGTTGCTAGTCGTACTATCCATGAGCCTTGCCGCTCTCGCCCAGGCAAGCACCACGCCGACTCTCGGTGGCAAGTCCATCGACAAGGTCCTGGTGGTGAAATCGGAGCGCAAGCTGCTGCTGCTGAACCGCGGTGACGTGCTCAAGTCCTATCGCATCTCCCTTGGCAAGGTGCCGAGCGGCGCCAAGCTGCGTGAAGGCGACCAGCGCACCCCGGAAGGCTTCTACTGGATCGACTGGCGCAAGACCAGCGACAAGTTCAACCTGGCCCTGCACATTTCCTACCCCAACGCCCGCGACGCCGCCAAGGCCCGGGAAAAGGGCGTTTCCCCGGGCGGCATGATCATGATCCACGGCACCCCGCTGGATGAGGAATACCCGGAGTGGTACTTCCATTCCCTGGACTGGACCGAGGGCTGCATCGCCATGAAGAACTCGGACATGCGCGAGATCTGGAGCCTGGTGCAGGACGGGACGCTGATCGAGATCAGGCCCTGAGCCCATCCGCTGCGAAAGGGCGCCTCCGGGCGCCTTTTTCTTGCTTGCGTAAAAGCGAAGCGCACAACGAAGGAGAACTCCAGGCAGGGTTCGCTACGCGCACCGATGTTCTTGCGCAGACGACCTGGTGCGCACGGTGCACCCTAGCGGATACCATCGCCCCTGGGCATTTTTCAGGCAGACTCAGGCCGAGGCGGCCAGGGGGCGAAAGCTGAAATAGAAGCGCAAGGCATCGATGAGATCGGCGTACTCGGCCGGCGGGGTCACCAGGGAAAAGCCCGAATCGTAGCTCCCGGGGGTCACGTCTTCGTGGCACCACTGGCAGTTGGCGCAGAAATCGATGAAATGCAGTTGTCCATCCTTCCCGGGGATTTTCAGCCGCATGTCGAAGCACGCACCCACCAGCATGGGCAGCTGGCTGATCAGCATCAGGCCATCCATGGAGACATTGCCCAGGTACCCCATGGGCTTGTCGGTGATGCGATTGAACACCTTCAGGTAATAAGGCAACTGATGGCGTTCGATATGGCGCTTGGTCGGCATGATATCAAATCGCTATTGATGGCACTTGAGTATGAACCCGTCGCAGCCCCGGACCAATCGTCAACTGCATTCTCGGGCCAGGTGTTCAGCCACTTTGCGACGGAAGGTCTCGATCTGTTCATCAGTGTAGTACTGCCGCTCGCCTCGCTCGTCGAGCTGGTAGAACGAACCGCCGCGGTTCAGCTGGTCCCGCTGCTCGCGCAATTGGCCGCACTTCTTCTGTTGCTGCTCCCTCACCTCCGCGGCACGGCCGGCCGCCAATGCCTGCTCCTCGCGGCGGGCGTCGTAGAACTTCGCCGTGCGCGCTTCCCGCTCCCGGGTCGCCTGGTCCCGCTCCACCACCTGCGGCTTCACCAACACCTGCTCGGCACCCGGCTGGGGTTTTTCGCTGAAATGCACCTGCCCCTGGGCATCTGTCCAACGGTAGATTTCCGCACCGGCCAGGGCCGGCACCAGCAGGAGGCAACACAACAGTCGGCGCATTCCTTGGCTCCTCGGGTAGATGGTCAGCTTAGTCCCGCCCGCGCGACGCTCAAGCGGGCAACGACCGACGGCCGGCTTGGCTATCAGAGCGGTGCCCCACTGGACCTCGCCGAGCTCTCGCCCAGGCGGCCGAGCTGCCGCAGCGTCTCCAGGCGCGCCTTTGCCCGGTAGGCGTACTCGCTGGTCGGGTAGCGGGCGATGATGAACTGGTAGGTCTGCGCCGCATCGACGAACAGGCGCTGACGCTCCAGGCACTGGCCGCGCAACAGCGATATTTCCGGCTGCAGGTACTGTCGGGACCGGCTCTTGCGCTCGGCCTTGGACAGCTCGAGCATCACATCCTCGCAGTCGCCCTTTTCAAAGGAGCGATAGGCATTGTTCAGATGGTGGTCGAGGGACCAGCGCGTACAGCCGGTCGTGGCCGCCAGCAGGGTGAGGATGATCAGGGTTCGCATGGTGGGTTCCTCCGTCCGCCGGGATATCGGCCGGGCGCGCCGCTTCTTCAGTCCGGTGGTCGATGGTCAAGCGCCAAGCATAACCTCCGATTGGTCCTGCTGCCGCCCGCCCCGGCCGGCATTGCGCCGCTGCTAGACTCCCGGCGTCCGCCACGGCCCCGGTCCTGCCATGCAATCCAAGCACCCCGCCCTGCTCGCCCTCTGCTTCCTGCTGGGCGCCTGTTCGCCCACCACCCCCTTGTTCATCGCCCAGGTCACCACCAATGAAGTGGTGGAGTACAAGGCGATGAAGAGCAAGCGCATGGCCGCCGCGGTGGAAGAGGAAGGCGACCTGCTCACTTACAGCGCCATGGCCATACGCGATGCCAAGAGCGCGGAGGCCGAGGAACTCTACCTGGTCGGCTACCGCGACGACGCCTTCAGCGATGACGTGCGTGCCATCGCCCTCTACCAGGTCGGCCTGATCTACATGAGCCGTTACAACGAACAGCGCGACGACGCCAAGGCCCGGGCCTACCTGGATCGGCTGGTGAACGAATTCCCCGGCAGCCGCGTCGCCGAGCGTGCCCAAGCGCGCATCCTGGTGCTCCGCCAGCGGACGCAGGACCCGGTGCAGAAGACCTCCCGCGAGCTCCTCGCCACCTGGCGTCCCAGTGGCGACCTCGACCTCTACAAGCCTGGCCTGGACCCGGACATGACCCTGCTGTCCCGCCGCGCCGTGCTCAAGGATCGTGTCGCCGAGGCCGAGGACCTCTACCTGCTGGCGCTGTCCGACGCCCACGTACAGCCGGACATCAAGGAAAAAGCGCTCTACCAGCTGGCCCTGATGTACATGGCCCCCGACAACCCCCACGCCGACCGGGACAAGGCCATCGGCTACCTGCGCCGGCTGCTGGTGCAGTTCCCCGGGAGCGACCTGGCCGCAAAGGCCTCGCGCCACCTCGACCAGATCCTCAATCGCAATGCCTCCTGAAGCCGTTTGGCGGACCAAGTGAAACAATTCAGCGGGTAGTGAAAAGTAACCATGACTACAGTCCTTTCGCGTAGTAGCCTCGGGCTCTGCCTGAAAAATGGAGTCTTCGCATGCCCTTCCGCCGCACCAAAATCGTCGCCACCCTCGGCCCGGCCAGCAACTCCCCGGAGGTCCTGGAGCAACTGATCATCGCCGGGCTCAACGTCGCCCGCCTGAACTTCTCCCATGGCAGCCCCGAGGAACACAAGGCGCGCGCCCGTCTGGTCCGCGAGCTGGCCGCCAAGCATGGCCGCTTCGTCGCCCTGCTCGGCGACCTGCAGGGGCCGAAGATCCGCATAGCCAAGTTCACCAACAAGCGCATCGAACTGAAGGAAGGCGACAGCTTCCGCTTCTCCGTCACCCATCCACGGGATGCCGGCAACCAGGAAGTGGTGGGCATCGACTATCCGGACCTGGTCAAGGACTGCGGCGTAGGCGACGAGCTGCTGCTGGACGACGGCCGCGTGGTGATGCGCGTGGAAGCCACCACTGCCGATGAGCTGCAGTGCCGCGTGACCATCGGCGGCCCGCTGTCCGACCACAAGGGCATCAACCGCCGTGGCGGCGGCCTGACCGCTCCGGCCCTGACCGCCAAGGACAAGGCCGACATCAAGCTGGCCGCGGAAATGGACCTGGACTACCTGGCGGTGTCCTTCCCCCGTGACGCCGCCGACATGGAGCTGGCCCGCCGCCTGCGCGACGAGGCCGGCGGCAAGGCCTGGCTGGTGGCGAAGATCGAACGCGCCGAAGCCGTGGCCGACGACGAGGCCTTGGACGGCCTGATCCGCGCCAGCGACGCAGTGATGGTGGCCCGTGGCGACCTCGGCGTGGAAATCGGCGACGCCGAGCTGGTGGGCATCCAGAAGAAGATCATCCTGCACGCCCGCCGCTACAACAAAGCCGTGATCACCGCGACCCAGATGATGGAGTCAATGATCCACAGCCCCATGCCGACCCGTGCGGAAGTCTCCGACGTAGCCAACGCCGTGCTCGACTACACCGACGCCGTGATGCTCTCGGCCGAGAGCGCCGCCGGCGAGTACCCGGTGGAAGCGGTGCAGGCCATGGCGCGCATCTGCCATGGCGCCGAGAAGCACCCGGACAGCCGCCGCTCCCACCACCGCGTCGGCCAGACCTTCGACCGCTGCGACGAGAGCATCGCCCTGGCGTCGATGTACACCGCCAACCACTTCCCCGGCATCAAGGCCATCATCTGCCTGACCGAAAGCGGCTACACCCCGCTGATCATGTCGCGCATCCGCTCCTCGGTGCCGATCTTCGCCTACTCCCCGCACCGCGAGACCCAGGCCCGCGTGGCGCTGTTCCGTGGCGTCGAAACCATCCCCTTCGACGCCGCCGCGCTGCCGCCGGAGAAAGTCAGCCAGATGGCCGTGGACGAGCTGCTGCAGCGCGGCGTGGTGACCAAGGGTGACTGGGTGATCCTGACCAAGGGCGACAGCTACACCACCCAGGGCGGCACCAACACCATGAAGATCCTCCACGTCGGCGACCTGCTGGTCTGACCTGGCCTGGAACGAAAAAGCCGCCTTTCGGGGCGGCTTTTTCATTGCGCACTCGGTGGCAGGAACCTTGTAGGGGCGAATTCATTCGCCAAGCAGGCCGGAGGCCTGCCCTGCAATGCCGAGGGGGCAGCAGAGCTGCCCTTGGCGAATGAATTCGCCCCTACAGAATGAATCCCCCTCTCGGACAGGCGAAGCTCACGCGAACTTCGAGAAGTCCGGCTTGCGCCGCTGGGTAAAGGCCGACAGCGCTTCCACCGCTTCCGGCGAACGCAGGCGCTGGCCGAACAGTTCACCCTCCTCGGCAATCACCCGGCGCAGCTCCTCGCGACCGGGCGCCTGCATGAGGCGCTTGCTGTCCTCCAGAGCCGAAGGCGCCAGATCGAGGAAGCGCAGCGCTGCTTCCTTGGCACGGGCAAAGGTCACGGCGCCATTTTCCAGGGCGGCGTTGGCGATCCCCCAACTGGCCGCCTGTTCGCCGGTGAAGCCCTCGCCCAGCAGCAACAGTTCCGCCGCCTTCGCATGGCCGAGCAGGCGCGGCAGGATCAGGCTGGAGCCGAACTCGGGACACAGGCCGAGGTTGACGAAGGGCATCTTCAGCTTGGCATCGCAGCTCACGTAGACCAGGTCGCAATGCAGCAGCAGGGTGGTGCCGATGCCCACGGCCGGGCCACTCACGGACGCCACCACCGGCTTGGGGAAGTCGAACAGCGCACGCATGAAGCGGAACACCGGACTGTCCATCCCGCTCGGCGGCTCCTGCAGGAAGTCGACGATATCGTTGCCGCTGGTGAAGCACTCGTCGCTGCCGGTGATCAGCACCACACGAACCTCGCGGTCGTCCCGCGCCGCGTCCAGCACCTCCGCCATGCGGCTGTACATGGCGCGGGTCAGAGCGTTCTTCTTGTCCGGACGGTTCATGCGCAGCGTCAGCAGGCCCTGCTCGCGCTCGACCAGAATGTGCTCGCTCATGGGAAATCCTCGATGTACTTGGGGCCCGCTTCTTCAGACTTCGCGGGTCAGGAAGGAATCGGCCAGCAACTGATTGCGGGGCAGGCCGGCCAGGTATAGCCGGCGCGCGAACTCCTCGACGCTGGCGGGATGGCCGCAGAGTAAGGCGATGGTCTGCCGGGAAACAAGACGGAATTGCGCCAAAACCGCCGGCAGCTCGGCCGGCGTGATCAGCTCGAGCAGCAGCTGCGGATGAGCCGAAGCCAGCTCGGCCAGGGGTTCGGCGAGGTAGTGGCCGCCGGCATCATGGGCCAGGTGAATGATCCGGATTGCCCCCCGGTGATGCTGACGCAGTGCCTCGCGCAGCAGACCCCAGAGCGGCGCCAGGCCGGTGCCCGAGGCAAGGAGCAGCAACGGCCGGGTATCCCAGGCCGGATCGTAGTGCAGCGCGCCGCCATGCAGCTCGCCGAGGCGCAGCTTGTCGCCGATGGCCAGGCGCCGCGCGCGGTCGCTGAACAGGCCAGGCTTGCGGCAGTCCAGATGGAACTCCAGCCAATCGTCGGCACCGGGCAGGCTGGCCAGGGAGTAAGGCCGGGCCACCCCCTCATCGTTCCATAGCAGCAGGTGCTGCCCGGCGCTGTAGCGCAGTGGCCGCACGGGCGCGAGACGCAGGCGCAGGACATCGGCGGCGGGCCAGTCGAGGCCGACCACTTCGGCCTCCATGCCATCCCGAGCGGGATTGAAGACTTCCACCACCAGGTCCTGGACCACCAGGCACTGGCAGGACAGGCGCCAGCCCTGGGCACGCTGGGAAGGGTCCAGAGCTTGCGGTGTCGCATCCGCCGGTTCACCAGAGAGGCAGCGCACCAGACAGGCATGGCAGCTTCCTGCCCGGCAGCTGTAGGGCACCTTGCATCCGCCCGCATTGAGGGCGTCCAGCAGGTTGCTGGCAGGCGCCACGGTCCAACGTTTTCCGGATACTTCGAGTTCAGGCACCCTGGCCCTCCCAGGCGGCGTCGCAACGGTTCCGCCCGCCGCGCTTCGCCCGATAGAGTGCCTGATCCGCCCGCTGCAACGCATCATCCAGATCGTCCCCGGCGACCAGCAGGGTCATGCCCGCCGACAGGCTCAAGCACTCCACCTGCACGCCCACCGGCTCGGCGCCTGCAAATGCCTCGCGCAGCCGTTCACAGCAGGCGGTGAGGCGATCCGCATCGCAATTGGGCACCAGCAGGACGAACTCCTCGCCACCATAGCGCGCCAGTACATCGCCATCGCGCAGGCAGGCCCGTGCCACCGCGGCGAAGGTCTGCAGCACCCGGTCGCCGGCGGCATGGCCGTGGATATCGTTGATCCGCTTGAAATGGTCGAGGTCGATCAGCGCCAGTCCGTGCAGGCGATTGGCCGCCAGATTGCCCAGTTCGCGGCTGGCCAGGCGCAGGAAATGACGGCGATTGAACAGTCCGGTCAGCTCATCGGTGGCCACCAGGTCCTCCAGCTGACGCATCATGCCGCGCAGGGTGTCCTGGTGCGCCTGGAGTGCGAAGCGGCGCTGACGCATGCGCTGGCGCAGCGCCTGGACATAACTGGCGAACAGGCTCAGCCAGACCAGCAGCACGAACAGCACGCAAACCTGCAACAGCGCTTCGGCCGGATCGGGCAATTGCATCCGGTAGGCCTCGAACAGGTTGAGGCCGGCGAAGGCGAAGAAGCCAATAGCCGCGCACCGGGCGAATACTCTGGGTTTCAGCTGGAAAATGCCGAACAGCATGATCAGCACATAGACCGCCAGCAGGGTGCCACGGGCATTGTCCAGCATGGACATCAGCCAGGTGTTCCAGCCCAGCGCGAGCAACACCTGGGGCTCGGTCAGGCTCGGGTCGGCGAAGCGCAGGTTGTGTCCGCTGGCGAAGAGCCAGAACAACGCGAGTTGGGAAAGCGCCACCAGGCCGCTGGCGATCAGGGCGGTGGATGTGGGCACCCGGAACAGCCCACCCAGCAGGGCGATCCAGCACAGCAGGAGAATCATCGAGTAGGTGGCCACGGCCATGCCAAAGCGCTTCAGCAGCAGACTTTGCAAGGCTCTATGGCTGACCCGCTGGCTGGATGGGCTCATGGGCTCCTTCCCGTAATGGCACCATGCCTTCAATTTACTCTTGTGATCACAAATTGCCTAGTGCGTGGGAAGTGTCCGACAACCGACCATGGTCGACTACCGGCGACTGTGCCCCGCTGGCACCACGCGCTATACTGCCGCGCCTTTTTTAGCCTCGCGCGCCGGGTCGTGGTCCGGCGCTTCCCTGATGTTCCCTCCAAGAGGAGCGCACCCATGACCGTGATCAAGCAAGACGATCTGATCCAGAGTGTCGCCGACGCCCTGCAGTTCATTTCCTACTACCACCCCGTGGACTTCATCCAGGCCATGCACGAGGCCTACCTGCGCGAAGAGTCGCCCGCCGCGCGCGATTCCATGGCGCAGATCCTGATCAACTCGCGCATGTGCGCCACCGGCCACCGCCCGATCTGCCAGGACACCGGTATCGTCACCGTGTTCGTCCGCGTCGGCATGGACGTGCGCTGGGACGGCGCCACCATGAGCGTGGACGACATGATCAACGAGGGTGTGCGTCGCGCCTACAACCTGCCCGAGAACGTCCTGCGCGCCTCCATCCTGGCCGACCCGGCAGGTGCCCGCAAGAACACCAAGGACAACACCCCGGCGGTCATCCACTACTCCATCGTTCCCGGCAATACCGTGGAAGTGGACGTCGCGGCCAAGGGCGGCGGCTCCGAGAACAAGTCGAAGATGGCCATGCTCAACCCGTCCGACTCCATCGTCGACTGGGTACTGAAGACCGTTCCGACCATGGGCGCCGGCTGGTGCCCGCCGGGCATGCTCGGCATCGGCATCGGCGGTACCGCCGAGAAGGCCGCGGTGATGGCGAAGGAAGTCCTGATGGACCCGATCGACATCCACGAACTGAAGGCCCGCGGCCCGCAGAACAGGATCGAGGAACTGCGCCTCGAGCTGTTCGACAAGGTCAACCAGCTGGGCATCGGCGCCCAGGGCCTGGGCGGCCTCACCACCGTGCTCGACGTCAAGATCATGGACTACCCGACCCACGCGGCTTCCCTGCCGGTGTGCATGATCCCCAACTGCGCCGCCACCCGTCACGCCCACTTCGTGCTCGACGGTTCCGGCCCGGCCGAACTGGAAGCCCCGCCGCTGGACGCCTACCCGGAAATCGTCTGGGAAGCCGGCCCGTCCGCGCGCCGCGTCGACCTGGACAAGATCACCCCGGAAGAAGTGCAGAGCTGGAAGCCGGGCGAGACCCTGCTGCTCAACGGCAAGATGCTCACCGGCCGCGACGCCGCGCACAAGCGCATGGTCGACATGCTGAACAAGGGCGAAGAGCTGCCGGTGGACCTCAAGGGCCGCTTCATCTATTACGTCGGCCCGGTCGATCCGGTGCGTGACGAAGTGGTTGGCCCGGCCGGCCCCACCACCGCCACCCGCATGGACAAGTTCACCCGCCAGATCCTCGAAAGCACTGGCCTCTTGGGCATGATCGGCAAGTCCGAGCGCGGCCCCATCGCCATCGAGGCGATCAAGGACAACAAGGCCGTCTACCTGATGGCCGTCGGCGGCGCCGCCTACCTGGTGGCCCAGGCGATCAAGAAGTCCAAGGTCCTGGCCTTCGCCGAACTGGGTATGGAAGCCATCTACGAGTTCGACGTGAAGGACATGCCGGTGACCGTCGCCGTCGACACCAACGGCGAGTCGGTGCACATCACCGGTCCGGCGATCTGGCAACAGAAGATCGCCGAGAACCTGGCGGTGGAAGTGAAATGATCCACTGACGCAAGAAGAAATGCCCGGCACCATGCCGGGCATTTCATTTGCCATGCACTTCCCGGCCAGCCCGGAAGCCTGCCGGCGCGAATGGCTACCCACTCTCCAGGATGATCTGCCCAGCATGAACACCTATGTCGGCTCGACCGTCAGCAAGGTCGCCGCGGCCTCCGATCCTGGCAGCCTGCCACTGCCCGATCTCTCGATGCGCAGTGACATCCAGGGACTGCGCGCCATCGCCGTGCTGGCTGTCATCCTCTTCCATGCGAACAAGGCCTGGCTTCCAGGCGGCTTCATCGGCGTTGATATCTTCCTGGTGATTTCCGGCTTCCTGATTACCTCCATCATCCTGCGCCAACAGGCGAATGGCCGCTTCAGCTTCAAGGATTTCTACCTGGGCCGCTTAAGGCGCATCGTCCCTGCCTACCTGGCGCTGCTGACGGTGGTGGCGGGCGTGATGTCCGCACTGCTGACCCCGACCGACTTCAAGTTCTTCGAGAAGAGCCTCAACGCGGCGCTCTACTTCAACAGCAACCATTATTTTTCCGGGTTCGGCGACTACTTCGCCCCCAGCGCCCATGAGCTGCCCCTGCTGCACACCTGGTCCCTGGCCGTGGAGATGCAGTTCTACCTGATACTGCCGCTGTTCCTGGTCCTGGTACCGGCACGCCTGTACAAGTGGTTGCTGCCCACCCTGACGGTTCTGGTGACGGCCTACGTGAGTTACCGTCTCGCCGATGCCGCAAACCGCCAGGCCACTTACTTTTCCCTTCTGGCACGCATCCCCGAGTTCCTCATTGGCTCCTGCCTGGCGGTGTTCAGGCCCGGCGGCCTGTCGTCCCCACACCTTGCCAGCGCCCTGGCCTGGCTCGGCCTGGCGACCGTGATCGGCTGTCTGGTCTGGATCGACGAATCCCGCACCTTCCCGGGTTGGATAGCGCTGCTGCCCTGCCTGGGCGCGGCGCTGATGATGGCCTCGCGGCACGGGCCGGTCAGCCGCTTGCTGTCCACGCGCCCCATGGTCTGGATCGGTGGCCTCTCCTACTCGCTCTACCTCTGGCACTGGCCGGTCCTGGCGGGGATCCGCTACTACACCGGCCGGTATGAGCTCCTGCCGGTCGAGCTGCTGTGGTTCGCGCTGCTCACCCTCGGCCTGTCCTACCTGTCCTACCGCTGGATCGAGCGGCCGTTTCGCTCCGCCGGCAATCGCCGCGCCACATTGGCGCGGGTCTTGGCGCTGGGTATCGTGGCGGTTCCGCTGATCGCCACCTCCAGCAAAGTCAATCGCTCCATCGTCGCGCCGCTCTCCGTCGAGCAGACCCGCTATGCGGTGGATGCGGAAATCTGCCACGGCAAGATAGTCGGTGACTGCATCCGGGGTGACCGGGCGGGCAAGGAGACACTCCTGGTCCTCGGCGACAGCCACGCAGCGCAATTGAATCTGTTCTTCGACCAGTTGGGCACGATCAACCATTCCGCAGCCCGGATCATCACTGGCAGCAGTTGCGTAACCATCCAGGGATTCGACTTCGCACGCCTGCCCGACTGGGCCCAACCAGCGTGCACCGCCCAGATCGCCGCTGCGGAGCCCTTGATCCGCAGTGCGGAGAAGATCGTGATCGCTGCTATGTGGCAGTACCAGGCCCAGAGCCCGGCATTCCTGCAGGCCTTCGAGCAATTCCTCGAGACTACCGACGCCAGGGACCAGAAGGTGCTGGTGATGGCTCAGTTGCCTATGTTCGACTCGGACATGCAACGCATGGACCGGTTCGCCCAACTGCACCTGCCGGTCAGCCGCAAGCTCAACGACCAATGGCAGGCAGCCAACCAGATGATCGCGGACATTGTCGCCAGGCACCCGTCCGCACGTTTCCTCGACCTTTCCGCAGCGCCGCTGTTCTCTTCGGCGCCCTTCTTCGACAACACCCTCATCTACTACGACAAGCACCACCTGAACGAAATCGGTGCGCGTCGCTACGCCGAACTGGCGGCCCCCTTCTTCCGGGACTTCTGACAGCAAGGCGCCGCGCTGGGCCGAAAGGCGCGACAGCACGGGATATCAGCCCGCCATCGGGTGCGCCTTTTCGAACTGCTCCGGCCAATCGCGGCGGGTGAAGACCTGGCCCTTGGCCCGCACCCGGCGCACTTCTGCCAGGTCCAGGTCGCAGACCAGCCAGCGGCTGGTGGCCGGGCAGAGCTCGGCGCTCTCGGCGATCACGCCATTGCTTGGCATGCCGTAATCCGGCGGCACGTAGAGGCCGGCGCGGCCGATATTCTCGTCCAGGGCCGGCGACCAGGGCGCTAGGCCCACGGTGGGCGCCTGCAGCACGGCGATCTGGTTTTCCAGGGCGCGCGCCCGGGCGCCGATGCGCACCCGGTGGTAGCCGGCCTCGGTGTCGGTGCAGCTGGGAGCGAGAATCAGGTCGACGCCGCCTTCGACCAGGGTGCGCGCCAGCAGGGGGAATTCGTTGTCGTAGCAGATCAGGATGCCGAGGCGCCCCAGGGCCGTGTCGAACACCCTGAGCCCCTGCCCCGCTGCGATCCCCCATTGCTCGCGTTCGAAGCGGGTCATGATCAGTTTGTCCTGGAAGCCCAGCTCGCCGCCGGGGCCGAACAGCCAGGCGCGGTTGCGGTACCGACCATCGGCATCGCGCACCGGCAGGCTGCCGGGTTGCAGATAGACGCCGAGCCTGGCCGCGATTCCGGTGCAGAGGCTCCGCCAGTCCTGCAGCAGCGGCTGGATACCCGCGATGGACGCCTGCAGGTCGCCGCGCTGCTCCGCCGGCAGTTGGCCGGCCAGCACCAGGCCGGCGTACTCCGGCAGCACCAGCAACTTCGCGCCCTGGCCCGCAGCCTCGGCGCACAGGCCCTCGAGATGGGCGGCGTAGGCCTCCCAGCTTTCATGAAGCTCGATGGCGTACTGGCAGGCGGCGATCCTGATCATGGGCTGAGCTCCTTGAGCCAGAAGGACATGGGCTTGGCCGACTCGCTCGTCTCGTCGAGGTCGCGCCAATGGTATTCGGTGCGCAGCTCAGGGTGATGGCGGTAGCCGCGCCGCACCCAGAACTCGTTCAGCGGCTGGTAGCCGGGCGGACGCCGCGGGTGGTCGGCGGGGCGCTCCACCGCGCAGAAGGCGCAATGGTCGAAGCGCCCCAGGCGCCGCGCATAACCCTCGCGCTCGGCGAAGAAGCGCACGCCAAGACCCATACCACGGTATTCGGGCAGCAGCACCGACTCGCCGAAATAGAAGATCCGCTGCGGGTCCCAGCCCTGCTCGCGGAAAGGCCGCTGGAATTCCTCGGTCTCGTCGGCCATGGGCAGGCCGGTGGAGGCACCCACCACCTGCCCGCCGTCCTGGGCCAGGACGAACAGGCTCTCCGGCGATTCGGCATAGGTCGACAGGTAGCGCGCTTCGTACTCCAGCGTGCCGTCGTAGAGGTAGGGAAACTCGCGAAACACCGTCAGGCGCAGGCGCGCGAGGTCGTCGATGTGGGGCGCTATGGCAGCCCCCTGGAGCAGGCGGATATGCATGGGAGCGGTCGTTCTGGGGAAGTGGATGACGCCCCTGGCTAAGTCGGGCTCGAGCCAGGAACCTATCATGCCGGGCACGAACCGACTGACCCCATTGCGACAGGAACCCAACCATGACCGCTATCGAACTGGTGCAAGCCTATTACGACGCCTTCAACGCCGGGGACATGCCGGCCTTCCTCGGCCTGCTCAGCGAGGACGTGGTGCACGACATCAACCAGGGCGAGCGCCAACAGGGCAAGGCCGCCTTCGCCGCCTTCATGGACAAGATGAACCGCTGCTACAAGGAGCGCCTGTCCGACATCGTGATCATGCAGAACGCAGACGGCAGCCGCGCCGCCGCCGAGTTCGTGGTACACGGCCAGTACCTGGCCGACGACGAGGGCCTGCCGCCGGCCAAGGGCCAGACCTACGTGCTGCCGGCCGGTGCCTTCTTCCATATCCACTGCGGCAAGATCGCCCGGGTGACCAACTACTACAACCTCAACGATTGGGTCGAGCAGGTCTGCTGATCAGGAAGTGCTCCGAGGCCCTGAAGCTTCCCGGATTTCATCGGGCTACGGACGGGTGAGCACTGCGTAGGGCGGATCACGCCCCATCGATCCACCATCGAAGTCCAGCATGACCTCGATGGTGGAAACGAAGAGCGGTTTCCACCCTACGAGTCGCCTTACAGCTCGATCTTCGTCCCGAGCAGCCTGAGGAACGCCCCCAGCCACGCGGGATGGGCCGGCCAGGCCGGGGCGGTCACCAGGTTGCCCTGCACATGGGCTGCATCCACCGGGATATCCACATACTCGCCGCCGGCCAGGCGCACTTCCGGGCCACAGGCCGGGTAGGCACTGCACTCGCGGCCCTCCAGCACCCCTGCGGCGGCCAGCAGCTGGGCGCCGTGGCAGACGGCGGCGATGGGCTTGCCGGCCTTGTCGAAGGCCTTCACCAGCTCCAGTACCTTCGCATTCAGACGCAGGTATTCCGGCGCGCGGCCACCGGGGATCAGCAGAGCGTCGTAGTCCTCCTCCCTGGCCTTGGCGAAATCGAAGTTGAGCGCGAAGTTGTGGCCAGGCTTCTCGCTGTAGGTCTGGTCGCCTTCGAAATCGTGGATGGCGGTGCGCACGGTCTGCCCGGTGATCTTGTCCGGGCACACGGCATGCACCGTATGGCCGACCATCAGCAGGGCCTGGAAAGGCACCATGGTTTCGTAGTCTTCGGCGTAGTCGCCAACCAGCATCAGAATCTTCTTCGCGGCCATGTCGCATCCTCCTCCTGGATTGGAAACCCTGGGCTTCAAAGGTTAGCCAATTATCCCCGATGCTCTTTCGTCGGGGGTAATGAGCCCCTGCTACAGGGACGGATGGCCGGCTTCAGATGCCGATCTGGTCCAGGGCACGGCCGACGCCGCGCCAGAAGCCCCGCTGTGGCCGCACCCGCTCACCGCTGGCGGCGATGCGCGCACTCGGCTGCACCTGGCGGGTGGCGGCGATTTCCTCGCGGCCCGGGGACTCTTCCACCAGTTGCAGCGGGCCGTTACCGGCAGCGGGCTGCTCGCTGTTCTTCGGCGGCGGGTCCAGTTCGTCGTAACGCAGGTAATAGGTGCGCCCGGCGCTGGCCTCCAGGGCGAAGGAGGTGATGAGGGTGAAGTCCAGCGGCCCCTCGGCGAACAGGGTCCAGTAGCTGCCGAACAGCGGTCGGCGCATTTCCAGCCGGTAGCTGGCGGCTTCGAACTCCAGCGCCAGATGGCCATTGCTCGGCAGGCTGCCGATCAACTGGTTGTCGAGGAAGATGCCGGGGGCTTCCAGCTCCTGGTCGGCCCAGTCACTGCGCGGCCGATAGAGGTAGACCAGGGCATGCTCGCCATCGCCCGGCGTCCCGGCCTCGAACAGCGGTCCGGCGGGGGCGCGGAAAAAGGCGCCGGGGGTGGAACAGCCGCCCAGCACGGCACAGGCCAGCAGGATCGGCAGGTATCGGCGGCCCATGCAGCCACTCCCTCTTGTCGTAGTCGAGCAAGCCTAGCCGGGCGTCGATCCACACACACCCGACGAAAGTGCGGCCCGCTCGCGGCGTACTAGCGGCGGCGGTCCAGCAGGTTGACCACCACCCGATCCAGCCATCCCCAGAGTCGCTGGCGCAGACGCTTGAGCAACGGGCGCGCATGCCAGTCGTCCAGGGTGATCTCGCGGCTGTGGGAAAAGTCCTGGCGCATGCAGGTATCCACCGCCTGGGTGAAATGCGGGTCCAGCGCCTCCAGGTTGGCTTCCAGGTTGAAACGCAGGTTCCAGTGATCGAAGTTGCAGGAGCCGACACTGACCCAGTCATCCGCCAGCACCATCTTCAGGTGCAGGAAGCGTTGCTGGTATTCGAAGATCCGCACCCCGGCACGCAACAGACGCGGGTAGTAGCGCTGGCCGGCAAAACGCACCGGCGGGTGGTCGGTGTGCCGGCTGGTGAGCAGCAGGCGCACCTCGACGCCGCGCCGGGCCGCCTTGATCAGGGCGCGGCGGACCTTCCAGCTCGGCAGGAAGTAAGGTGTGGCCAGCCAGACGCGATTGCGCGCCGTGCGAACGCTGCGCACCAGCGACCGGACAATGTCGCGGTGCTGGCTGGCATCGGCGTAGGCCAGGCGCCCGAGCCCCTCCCCCACCGCCGGATAGGGCGGCAGGTGCGCCAGGCCCGGCGCCTCGCCCGGCTTCCAGGGGCGGCGGCCGAGGCTGGCCAGCCACTGGTAGTCGAAGATCAGTTGCCAGTGCGCCACCAGCGGCCCCTCGATGGCCACCATCACCTCGTGCCAGCGGCTGGCCTCCTGGCTGGGGTTCCAGAACTCGTCGGTGGAGCCGGTGCCACCGACGAAGGCCACGCGGTCGTCCACCACCAGGATCTTGCGGTGGTCGCGGTACAGGTTGCTGAAACCACGCCGCCAGCGCAGCGGGTTATAGAACTGCAGCAGCACGCCGGCCCCGGTCAGGCGCTGGCGCAGCGCCGTCCCCAGTTTCAGGCAACCGAAGCCGTCGAACAGGCAGCGCACCCGCACGCCGCGCACGGCGGCGACGCACAGGGCGTCCACCAGGGCTTCGCTGCAATGGCCGTCTTCCACCAGGTAGAGTTCCAGCGCGACCTGGTGCTCGGCCCGGGCGATGGCGGTGAGCATGGTCGGAAAGAACTGCGGGCCGTCGATCAACAGCTCGAAGCGGTTGCCGGACTTCCAGGGGAAGATCTGACCCATCAGCGCTCCGTGAAGATCAGCACGGCACCGACCGGCACCGACAGGCTGATGCCCGGCAGGCCGGCCAGCTTGCGCAGCTCATCCAGCGCCGAGGTCAGGCCGAAGTCCTCCACCTGCAGCACCAGCGGCGCCAGGGTCACCACCTGGAAGCGGTGATCGTCCAGGCGCGTGGCCAGGAGTTCGGCGCGATACTGCTGCTCCTTGTCGCGAATCTTCACCTTGAGCGGCAGGCCCAGTTCCAGCTGGGCGCCGGGGGCCAGGTCGGTGATCGGGCGCAGGTCGAGCCGGGCGCTGACCTCGGCCTCGGGATACTTGGCGATTTCGAAGAACTGGTCCCGCAGGCGCTGGTCGCGCAGCGGAACCCCGGTGCTCACCGACTCCAGTTCGATGCGCAGGCGCGCCTCGCCGTCCTTGTCGATCTTGCCGTGCAGGGTGAGGAAGCGGTGCACCTCGGAGATGCTGCCGGCCTTGGTGGAGATGAAGGAGATGCGCGACGACTCGTTGTCCAGGTACCAGCTGGCCTGGACCGGCAGGGCCAGGGCGCCGAGCAGGGCAATGAGGGGGCGTAACGATTTGTGCATGCGGGCTTCCTTTGGCATGTCGCTTTCGGCGCAGAGACTGCAGCCGGACTCCATTGGTCACACGGATCGCCGCCGGGTTCCGCCATTGGCCGGACCGACGGACGGCGATGGGTGCAAAGCTACCAGAGGATGCGGGGTTGTGGGTGTCGGCAGCGGCCCCGGGATGACTGTGGGGGCGAATTCATTGGCTATGTCTGCGTTAAGTGTTGCTAGAACGTCCTGAGCCAAGCTGATTATCGAGCGGGCGATGAGTCCCTGTTTCGCCTCCCGGCGAGTCCCTTTTTCAAATGCCAAAGAAGTAACCAAGAACGCTTGCCCCTGCATCCGGCCCGGCTTCGCCGGGTCCCCTCGCTCCATCGTTGCGCCGGGGGCCCGGCGTGAGGGGTCATCCCTGGTCCCGCACGCCTCTCGCGGCATCCATGCCGCTCGTCCCCCTCTGCAACGATTCCGCTCGGCCTCCTGACAGGGCGGAGTCGCCGCCCCACCGCTTCTGCACAGGTGCAGGCAAAGACCAGGCATCAGGATTGCTGCGCCCTGTCAGGCGCGAGTCACCCCTCTCCCTCCGGGAGAGGGGCCGGGGGAGAGGGAGGTGTCAGGCTAGCGCGGAGGCCTGAAAGCCCCGTGTTAGATGTCTCTATTCAATGCTGCAACAGCTAACGCCGACATCGCCAATTCATTCGCCAGGCAGACCGAAGGTCTGCGTTCTGGCAGATGCCTCTCGGGACCGCTGCGCGGTCCTTGGCGAATGAATTCGCCCCTACAAGAAGCCGGCCCACTCCAGCAAGGAAGAAACGGGCGGGGCTTCTGATTGCCGGCTTACAGGCTCGGATAGTCGATATAACCCACCGGTCCCTTGGCATAGAAGAGCTCGGGGCGCGGTTCGTTCAGCGGCGCGTCCAGGCGCAAGCGTTCGGGCAGGTCGGGGTTGGCGATGAAGGGGATGCCGAAGGCCACGGCATCGGCCTTGCCGGACTCCAGCCAGGCATGGGCACTGGCCCTGGTGAAGCGCTCGTTGGCGATGAACACGCCGCCGAAGGCTTCCTTGAGCTGCGGCGACAGGCTGTCCTCGCCGTCCTTCTCGCGGGCACAGATGAAGGCCACGCCACGCTTGCCCAGCTCGCGGGCGACGTAGCCGAAGGTCGCGCCCAGGTCCGAGTCGCCCATGTCATGGGAGTCGGCGCGCGGCGACAGGTGCACGCCGACGCGGCCGGCGCCCCACACCTTGATCGCCGCATCGGTGACCTCCAGCAGCAGACGCGCGCGGTTCTCGATGGAGCCGCCGTACTGGTCGCTGCGCTTGTTGGTGCTGTCCTGGAGGAACTGGTCCAGCAGGTAGCCGTTGGCGGCGTGGATCTCCACCCCGTCGAAACCGGCGGCCTGGGCGTTCTCGGCGCCCACGCGGTAGGCCTCGACTATGTCGGCGAGCTCCTCGGTTTCCAGGGCGCGCGGTACCGGGTAGTCACGCAGCGGGCGCAGCAGGCTGACATGGCCCTTGGCGGCGATGGCGCTGGGCGCCACCGGGGTTTCGCCACCCAGGTAGCTGGGGTCGGAGATGCGGCCTACGTGCCAGAGCTGCAGGACGATCTTGCCGCCGTTGGCGTGCACCGCCTTGGTGATGTTGCTCCAGCCCTTCACCTGCTCGTCGGACCAGATGCCGGGGGTGTCCGGGTAGCCGACTCCCAGCGGGGTGACCGAAGTGGCTTCGCTGATGATCAGCCCGGCGGATGCCCGCTGGGTGTAGTACTCGGCCATCAGGGCGTTGGGCACGCGGCCTTCGTCGGCGCGGCAGCGGGTCAGGGGCGCCATGATGATGCGGTTGGAAAGTTCCAGGTCGCCGATCTTGATCGGGTCGAAGAGCGTGGGCATGTCGTTTACCTCGGGTCAGTCGAGAGCCGCTTGCAGCTCGGGATTACGGTTGCTGAAGGTGAGCAGGGTCGCTACCAGGGCGAGGATCGCCAGCACGGCAGCAGCCAGGGGTACGGTGGTGAGGCCGAAGCCCTGGCTGATGACCAGGCCCCCGACCCAGGCGCCGAGGGCGTTGCCCACGTTGAAGGCGCCGATGTTCAGGGTGGAAACCAGGTTCGGCGCGGCACTGCCGAAATTCACCACGTTGACCTGCAGGGCCGGCACCGCGGCGAAGGCGGCCGTGGCCCAGAGGAACAGGGTGATTTCCGTGGGGATCAGTGCGGCGCTGGTCCAGGTCAGGGCGCTGGAGGCGATGGCCAGTGCGATGAACACGCCCATCAGGGTCTGCGCCAGCTTCCAGTCGGCCAGGCGGCCGCCGATCACGTTGCCCAGGGTCAGGCCCAGGCCGATCAACAGCAGGCTCCAGGTCACGCCACGGGGCGAGACGCCGGTCACCTCGCCCAGCAGCGGCGCGACATAGGTGAAGATGCAGAACACCGCCGCGGAGAACAGCACGGTGGTGGACAGCGCCAGCCACAGGCCGGCCCCACGCAGGGCGGCGAATTCGGCGCGGATGTCGGTGGCCTCTTCGTCGTGCTGGCGCGGCAGCACACGCCAGAGACCGATCAGCGCGGCAACACCGATCAGGGTCACCGCCCAGAAGGTGGAGCGCCAGCCGGCGGCCTGGCCGAGGGCGGTGCCCAGGGGCACGCCGAGCACATTGGCCAGGGTCAGGCCGGTGAACATCAGGGCGACGGCGGACGCCTTGCGGTTGGCCGGCACCAGGCTGGCGGCCACCACCGAACCGATGCCGAAGAAGGCGCCGTGGCAGAGTGCGGTGATCACCCGCGCCAGCATCAGCAGACCGTAGTTGGCGGCGATGGCACAGAGCAGGTTGCCGACGATGAACACCCCCATCAGCACCAGCAGCGCCTTGCGGCGTGGCAGCCGGGCGGTGGCCATGGCCATGATCGGCGCGCCGATGGCCACGCCCAGGGCGTAGCCGGTGACCAGCCAGCCGGCTCCGGGGATCGATACCCCCAGGTCCGCGGCGACTTCAGGCAACAGGCCCATGATGACGAATTCGGTGGTGCCTATCGCGAATGCGGACAAGGCGAGGACGAGAAGCGCAGTAGGCATGGGCCTGCTCCTTGGAAGTTTCGGGTTGTAGGCAGGTGCTGCAGTTACAGCTCGTCGCTCATCTGGCGAAGAAATTCGGCGATAACGGCTTCATTGCGCTTGAAGAAGTTCCATTGGCCCACCTTGCGGCTGGTCACCAGCCCGGCACGCTGCAAGGTCGCCAGATGCGCCGAGACGGTGGACTGGGACAGCCCGCAGCGCTGGTCGAACTTGCCGGCGCAGACGCCGATCTCGAAGGGGTGGTCCTGTTCGACGAAGTACTTCTCCGGCTCCTTGAGCCACTGCAGCATCTCCCGCCGTACGGGATGCGCCAGCGCCTTGATGATTTCGTCGAGATCTATGGATGTGCTCATGGCCGGATTCGTATATCGAGATGGAACGAACTTTATATCGACCGGAGACGATATAGGATCGTTTGTGCCGATAGTCATCATCGACCGTCATGATAGAGCGCCCCTGGGTTAAGCTCAGCCGATGAACTACCTCGCCCACCTCCATCTCGGCGGCTCGCAGCCCGCGCAACTGCTCGGCAGCCTCTACGGCGACTTCGTCAAGGGGCCGCTGGACGGACGCTGGCCGGCGGATATCGAAGCGGCCATCCGCCTGCACCGGCGCATCGACGCCTTCACCGACAGCCACCCGCTGATCGCCCAGGCCAGGTTGCGCTTCCCCGCCGGACGACGGCGTTTCGCCGGCGTCCTGCTGGACGTCTTCTTCGACCACTGCCTGGCCCGCGACTGGGGGCTCTACGCTGCAGAGCCGCTGGATGCCTTCACCCGCCACGTGTACCAGGTGCTGGTCAGCGAGCCGCAGCTGCCCGGCCGCCTGGCGCTAATCGCCCCCCGCATGGCCGCCCAGGACTGGCTCGGCAGTTACCGCGACTTCGAGATACTGGAACTGGTCATCGCCGGCATGGCCCGGCGCATTTCGCGGCCCGAGGCGCTGGCCGGCGCCATGGCCGAACTGGAAGACCTCTATCAGCCCCTGTCCGACGACTTCCAGCTGTTCTATCCACAGCTCCAGCATTTCGTCGGGACTCAGCACGCCATCGTTTGACCTGCATCAAGAGCGAATTCCTACACCTGCAGTGGAATGGGTTCATAAACCTTGCTCCGGAGGTGCCTGATGAAAGCCCTGATGCTCGCGACAGATTTGTCCAATCGCTCCGATCGCGCCCTGCGCCGCGCCGCCCGCCTGGTCCGGCAGTTCGACTGCCCCTGGTTCATCCTCCATGTGGTGGACGAGGACCAGCCGCAACTGCGGATCGAACTGGAAGTGGAGCAAGTCCGGCGCTACCTCAACGAGCAGCTCGACTTCTACAGCGAACTGGCTGGCCGCGCGCCGCAAATATGGGTGGAAGTGGGCGATCCGGCCAGGCACATCGCCGACTGCACGCGCTGGGCCGGCGTCGATCTGCTGGTGGTCGGCAGCCATCGCAAGAATCCGCTGCGCGACATCTTCGTCGGCACCACCCTGGAACGCCTGGTGCGCACCAGCCACGTACCGATCCTGCTGGTGAACCGGGTCGCCGAAAGCGACTATCTGGCTCCCCTGCTGGCCATCGACTGCTCCCCGGCTTCCGCCCAGGCCGCCCGCGCCGCTCATGAACTGGGCCTGCTGCCGGCGCCCGGCGCGCGGGTGCTGCATGCCTTCGACCCGCTGGGCGGCGCTATGCTGCTGGCGGCAGGCGCCGGAGCCGGGACGATTCCCGGCGACTACGCCGCCAGCGGACACCGTCGCGCCACCGCCGCCCTGGATGAATTCCTGCTGGAGGAAGAACTGGGTGCCTTCATCGACCAGCGGCTGATCGAGGAAGGCCAGCCGATGACCGCCCTGCGCCGGGTGCTGGAACGCGAACCCATCGACCTGGTGGTGATGGGCACGCGCGGGCTGACGGGCATGAAGCGGGTGCTGATCGGCAGCGTGGCGGACGCCGCCATGCGCGAACTGGACTGCGACATCCTCACGGTGCCGCCTTTCAGCTGGTCCGAAAAGGACCAGGCCTGACCGCCCTCAGGCCGCCAGCGCCTCGTCATCCTCACCGAAGAGCGCCCGTTGCACGGCGCTCTTCGCTTTCTGGCTCAACAGCGTGCGGCTCAGTCCCTGGCTCGGGAGGGGTTCGAGCAACTGGATCTCCACCTCGATCGGATCGTTGCGCAACAGGCGCACAAGATGCGAGAGCAGATCGTCTTCGCCGATGAAGGGGGCGATTTCGTCGCGTTGGCCGTCACGCCGGTAGCGGATCGCCACCGGCTGCACCGGCACTCCGGTTTCCACTGCGCTGGTCAGCAGGCGACTGTGGAAAGTCTTCAGCTGGCTGCCGTCGGTAGTGGTGCCTTCCGGGAAGATCAGCAGGTTACGCCCCTCTCCCAGGTGGCGGGCCAGTTGCTGCCCCACCAGGCCGCTATCCCCGGACCCTCGGCGGATGAACAGCGTGCCGGCCTTGTGCGCCAGCCAGCCGGCCACCGGCCAGGCGCGCACTTCGGCCTTGGACAGGAAGGACAGTGGCGCCAGGGCGCCGAGCAGCGGGATATCGGTCCAGGACACATGGTTGCTGACCCAGAGCATCGGCTGCTGCGGCACGGCGCCGCTGATACGCACGCGGAACGGCAACGCGCCGGCGAGGCGGGCGAGGAACCAGCAGGTCAGGCGCTGCCGGGTGGCCATCAGCTCCCTGCGCCCCAGCCGCTCCAGCACACCGACCCAGACCGCCAGTACAAGGCCCAGGCCGACCACCGCGAGCAAGCGGGCCGCACGGGCATGGAAGCGCAGGGACTTCAGCATGCCGACCTCAGACCGCCGCCTTGAAGTGGCGGGCATAGCGTGGACAGAGCTCGTCGCGCTTGAGCAGGATGAAAACGTCGGCCACCTGGAAATCCGGGTCCCAGCAGGGTTCGCCACAAATCTTCGCGCCCAGGCGCATATAGGCCTTGAGCAGCGGCGGCATCTCGGCGATCACGTTGCCCGGCACTTCCAGCACCGGCAGCGGATTCCTCGGTTCGGCACGCAGGTGCTCGGTGCAGAGGTAGCGATCACGCAGGCGCTGCATGATGGCCTGGGCCTGGATACCGCCATCCTGCATGGGGATGCTGGCGCAGCCCATCAGGTAACGGTAGCCGCCCTGGTTCAGCACTTCGGCCAGCTCACCCCAGAGCACGGCGATGGTGGCGCCGTTGCGGTAGGCCGGGGCGACGCAGGTGCGGCCGATTTCCAGCACCGGGCCCTGCAGTTCGCCGAGGCCGTGGAGGCTGAACTCCTCCTCGCTGTAGAAGCGGCCCAGGTCGTGGGCGGCCTGATGGTCGAGCAGGCGGGTGGTGGCCACCAGTTCACCACTGTCCAGGTCGCGCACACCGATATGCTGGCAGTGCGGATCGTAGTCATCCATGTCGAGGCCGAACTCGGCGCCCTGCAGCTTGGCGTCGAACTCGGCGCTGAATACGCGGAAACGCAGGGCCTGCGCTTCGCGCAGGGCGGCAATGCCGTCCAGACGCTCGGCCTGCAGGCGGCGAGGGCTCTTCCCGTTGGTTGCGACGCTGTCGCGGGTCATGGCGATCTGGGTCATGAATAAGCCTCCGTAGGCCGGCTCGATCCCGGTTGCAGCCGGACGATCTTGTTGTGCAAGCTCAGGCTAGGTAGACCCGGTGTCACCTCCGTGACGCTCCGATGATCCTTGTATGACAGCCCCCGAGGAGTCCCAAATGCCCTGGCAACGCCTGCTCGAAGCCTCCGCCCGCCTGCCCTCCGGCCAAGCCCTGGACGACTGGTTCAACGTCTTGCTGGAGCGCCTGGGCGAAGCCACACCCTTCGAACTGGCGGTGCTCGGCGGCAAGCTGGCGCCCACCCCGGGCCTGGCCTTCCTCGCCGGTTACCAGGGCGCCCTGCGGCTGCTCTGGCCCTCGGCACCGCTGGGCCTCGGCGCACTGTGCGTCACTGAGAACCGCAGCGTGCGCCCTGCGGATATGCACACCCGCCTCGACGGCCTCAGCCTCCATGGCCGCAAGGATTTCGTCACCGCCGGGAATGCCGCCGACTGGCTGCTGGTGGCGGCCCGCGAGGAGCCCGCAGGGCAGCCGCCGCGCCTGGCCCTGACCGTGGTGCGCAACGGCGATCCGGGGGTGCGCATCGAGAACCTCAAGCCGCTGCCGCTGATGCCCGACGTACCCCACGCCCGCCTGCATCTGGACGGTGCCCATTGCGAGCGCCTGGCCGGCGACGGCTGGGATGCCTATGTGAAGCCCTTCCGCAGCATCGAAGACCTGCATGTCCTCGCCGCACTGTGCGCCTGGCTCTACGGCGTGGGCTGCGACTGCGCCTGGCCCCAGGCGCTGCAACTGCGCCTGCTTGGCCTGCTCGCCGGCGCCGCGGAGGTTTCCCGCCAGTGCGCCACCGCCCCGGCGATGCACCTGTTGCTGGCGGCGCTCTTCACCGAGTTCAAGGCCCTCAAGCCGGAGCTGGACAGCGCTTTCGCCGGCGGCCCGGCGGAATGGTCCAGCCTCTGGCAGCGCGACCAGGGCGTGCTGGAGATCGCCAGCGGGCCACGGGCCAAGCGGTTGGAGAAAGCGCTGGCCGCCCTGGGAATGTGATGGCCTGTGGGAGCGAATTCATTGGCGATTGAAATCGCTCCCACAGGAAGACGGCCATTCACCGGGTGCGTCCGATGTCCTTGATCCAGATCAGCACTCGCTTGTAGGAAATTTCCTATATCTGCGCGCCGCATTTCCATTCGAGGTTTCCATGCGTCGCGAACCCATCGTGCTGTTCGACAACGGCACCCACCAATGCCTGATGTTCGACGATCTGGTCAGCGGCGACGGCGTGCAGTCCAACCAGTTCCTCATCACCGACCACGAGCAATACCTGCTGCTGGACCCGGGCGGCGACCTGACCTACACCCCGCTGTCGCTGGAACTGTCCAAGCACATGCCGGTGCAGGACCTGACCTACATCTTCGCCTCCCACCAGGACCCGGACATCATCGCCTCCCTGGACAAGTGGCTGCTGCACACCCGCGCACGGGTGATCTGCTCCAAGCTCTGGGCACGTTTCCTGCCGCACCTCACCGCCAACTACCTGGCCATCAGCCACGGAATTTCCACCTACGACCGCATCATCGCCCTGCCCGACCGCGGCGACTCCATCCCCCTCGGGCGTTGCCAGCTGAAGGCGGTGCCAGCGCACTTCCTCCACTCGGTGGGCAATTTCCAGCTCTATGATCCGGTCAGCCGCATCCTCTTCTCCGGCGACATGGGCGCCTCGCTGGTGGACGACGCCACGCCCGTGCGCGACTTCGTCAACCACGTGCCGAACATGGAGGGTTTCCACCGGCGCTACATGGCCAGCAACAAGATCTGCCGCCTGTGGGCGGAGATGGTGCGCCGCATGGACGTGGAGATGATCGTGCCGCAACACGGCCGGCCCTTCGTCGGCAAGGAAATGATCAGCGCCTTTCTCTACTGGATCGAGAACCTGGAATGCGGCACCGACCTGATGGGCCCGGACGACTACCGGCTGCCGCGCTGAAGGCTGGAGGCTGGAGGCTGGAGGCTGGAGGCTGGAGGCTGGAGGCTGGAGGCTGGAGGCTGGAGGCTGGAGGCTGGAGGCTGGAGGCTGGAGGCTGGAGGCTGGACAGGGTTCGTTCGGACCAACGCCGGGTCAAGCTTTTTCGTTCAGCCGTCAGCCTCCAGCGCTGTTGTCGGCTCTTTCCAGCTCCCCCTCGGTTCCGCCCTGCGGAACCACCTTCGATTGTCCTCCTCTCGCCCGCGCGGTTAGCTGATGGCCAGCCGCGCAAGCGGCAGCCGACCCAACGAGGAGAACAACAACAATGGCCCGTTACGCACATATCCAGGCCTGGCTCGACGACGTCGCCGCCGATCTCAAGGCGCTGCGCCAGGACATCCACGCCCACCCCGAACTTGGTTTCGAGGAACAACGCACCGCCGCCCTGGTGGCCCGCCTGCTGAACGAATGGGGCTATGAAGTCCACAGCGGCATCGGCCGCACCGGCGTGGTCGGCGTGCTGCGCAACGGCGATGCCAGCCGCACCCTGGGCCTGCGCGCCGACATGGATGCCCTGCCCATCAGCGAAGCCACCGGCCTCGACTACAGCAGCTGCCACGCCGGGCGCATGCACGCCTGCGGCCACGACGGCCACACCGCCATGCTGCTGGGCGCGGCACGCTACCTGGCGGCGACTCGCAATTTCCAGGGCACCCTCAACCTGATCTTCCAGCCGGCCGAGGAAGGCCAGGGCGGCGCCGAGGCCATGCTCGCCGACGGCCTGCTGGAACGCTTCCCCTGCGAAGCCCTGTACGGCATGCACAACATGCCCGGCCTGGAAGCCGGCCACCTGTGTTTCCGCGAAGGTTCGCTGATGGCCTCCCAGGACCTGCTGGAAGTGGTGATCGACGGCGTCGGCGGCCACGGCTCCATGCCGCATCTGTCGGTGGACCCGCTGGTGGCTGCTTCCAGCGCCGTGATGGCGTTGCAGACCGTGGTCGGGCGCAACGTCGACCCGCAGCAGGCGGCGGTGGTCACCGTCGGCGCCCTGCAGGCCGGCGAAGCGGCCAACGTGATTCCCCAGAGCGCCCTGCTGCGCCTGAGCCTGCGCGCCCTTGACGCCAAGGTCCGCGAACAGGTGCTGGAACGGGTGCAGGCGATCATCCACAGCCAGGCGGAAAGCTACGGCTGCCGCGCCAGCATCAATCACCGCCCGGCCTACCCGGTGCTGGTCAACAGCGCCACGGAAACCGCCTTCGCCCGCCGTGTGGGCGAGGAACTGGTCGGCGCCGACCAGGTGCTGGACGCCCCCACCGTGATGGGCAGCGAGGACTTCGCCTGGATGCTCCAGCGCTGCCCCGGCAGCTACCTGTTCATCGGCAACGGCAGCGGCACCGACCGGCCAATGGTCCACAACCCCGGATACGACTTCAACGACGAGATCCTGGTGCGCGGCGCCGCGTACTGGGCCGCTCTGACGGAGGCCTGGTACCAGGCGCCGCCGGCCCATTCCCTGGCCTCTGCCACTGCCGCCTGACTTCCCACGTTTTCCGGAGAATCCCCCATGCACGCTTCCCAGAGCGGAACCTCGCGCACCCGTCAGGTGACCGCCGCCGTCATCGGCAACGCCCTCGAGTGGTACGACTTCATCGTCTACGGCTTCCTGTCGAGCATCATCGCCCGCCTGTTCTTCCCTGCCGACAGCGAATACGCCTCGCTGCTGATGGCCCTGGCCACCTTCGGCGTCGGCTTCTTCATGCGTCCGGTGGGCGGTGTCCTGCTGGGCCTGTACGCCGACCGCAAGGGCCGCAAGGCTGCCATGCAGCTGATCATCCTGCTGATGACCCTGGCCATCGCCCTGATCGCCTTCGCCCCGGACCATGCCGCCATCGGCATCGGCGCGCCGGTGCTGATCGTGGTCGCCCGCATGCTCCAGGGCTTCGCCACCGGCGGCGAATACGCCAGCGCCACCGCCTTCCTGGTGGAAAGCGCGCCAGCCAACCGCCGTGGTCTCTACGGCGCCTGGCAGCTGTTCGGCCAGTGCCTGGCGGTATTCGCTGGAGCCGGCATGGGCGCCCTGGTGACCCACACCCTGTCTCCCGAGGCGCTGGACAGCTGGGGCTGGCGCCTGCCCTTCATCCTCGGCCTGCTGATCGGTCCGGTGGGTCTGTGGATGCGCCGCCACATGGAGGAGACCGAGGCCTTCCTCGACGCCCGCGAAGCGCACCGGGGCGAAGCCTTCGGCCTGCTGCAGGTATTGCGCGAACATCGCCGCGCCGTGCTGGTGACCATGGGTACGACCATCAGCGGCACCGTAGCCTTCTACGTGGTGCTGGTGAACATGCCCACCTTCGCCCACAAGCAGCTCGGCCTGCCGCTGGACCAGGTGTTCATGGTGCAGATGCTGGCGGTGGCGCTGATGACCCTGATCATCCCGCTGGCCGGCGCCCTGTCCGACCGCATCGGCCGGCGACCGGTGCTGTTCGGCGGTACCCTGGCGTTCTTCCTGCTGGTCTATCCGCTGTTCTCCTGGGTCGCCGAGTCCCCGAGCGTGGAACGCCTGCTGGTGATGCAACTGCTGCTGTGCAGCATGATAGGGGTGTCCTACGGACCGGCCCCGACCTCGGTGGCCGAGCAGTTCCCCACCCGCGTACGCTCTACCGGCCTGGCCCTGGCCTATAACGTGGCGGTGATGCTGTTCGGCGGCTTCGCCCCCTTCATCGTCACCTGGCTGACCCAGGTGGGCGGCACGCCGGTGGCCCCGGCCTGGTACGTACTCTTCGCCTCGCTGATCGGCCTTGCCGCCACCTGTTTCCTGCGCGAGGGCGCGCCCGCCGCCCTGGAGCGCCGCCAACGCCGCACCCTGCTCGCCACCTCTGCCCGGAGCCTGTGAATGACCCGTTTCGAATTCCCGCAGAACACCACTGCCACCCTGCGGCAGGAAATCGTCGCGCTGGACGCCCTGCCCCTGTCCGAGGCCATCCGCACCCGCCAGCTGTCCTGCCGCGAAGTGATGCAGGCCTACCTGGAGCAGATCGAGCGCTACAACCCGAGGGTCAACGCCCTGGTGGCGAGGCGCCCGGCCGAGGAACTGCTGGCCGAGGCCGACGAGCGTGATCGCCTGTTGGCCAACGGCCAATGGCTGGGCTGGATGCACGGCATGCCGCAGGCGGTGAAGGACCTCGCCGCCTGCGCCGGCCTGCCCACCAGCATGGGCTCGCCGCTGTTCGCCGGGCAGGTGGCGCAGCACGACGCCATCGCCGTGTCGCGGGTGCGGGCGGCCGGGGCCATCTTCGTCGGCAAGACCAACGTGCCGGAGTTCGGCCTCGGCTCGCAGAGCTACAACAATGTCTTCGGCACCACCGGCAATGCCTATGACCCGGCGCTCTGCGCCGGCGGCAGCAGCGGCGGCGCGGCGGCGGCCCTGGCCTTGCGCCTGCTGCCGGTGGCCGACGGCAGCGACATGATGGGCTCGCTGCGCAACCCGGCAGCGTTCAACAACGTCTATGGCCTGCGCCCCTCCCAGGGGCGGGTGCCCTTCGGCCCCACGCCGGAACTCTTCGCCCAGCAGTTGGCTACCGAGGGCCCCATGGGCCGCAGCGTGGCCGACGTCGCAGCACTGCTGCGCACCCAGGCCGGACCCTATCGCGCCGCGCCGCTGGCCCTGTCCAGCACGGCCGACCTGATCGGCCCGCTGCAACGCGATTTCGCGGGAACCCGCATCGGCTGGCTCGGCGACCTGGGCGGCCACCTGCCCATGGAGCCCGGCCTGCTGAGTCTTTGCGAAAGTGCCCTGGCGGACTTCCGCGACCTCGGCTGCCAGGTGGAAGACTGTCTGCCGGAGTACGACCTGAACCGTCTCTGGCGCTGCTGGCTGGTGCACCGCCAGTGGCTGGTGGCCGGCAGCCTGGCCCAGGCCTACGCCGATCCGGTACGCCGCGCGCAGCTCAAGCCGGAGGCCGTCTGGGAAGTGGAAAGCGGCCTCGACCTCGGCGCGGCGGAGGTCTACCAGGCCTCGGTCGACCGTAGCGACTGGTACCGCGCCGTGGAGAAGCTGTTCGAGCGTTACGACTTCCTGCTACTGCCCAGTGCCCAGGTGTTCCCTTTCGATGCAACGCTGCACTGGCCCAAGGCCGTCGCCGGCCGGGAGATGGATACCTACCACCGCTGGATGGAGGTGGTGATCGGCGCCACCCTGGCCGGCATCCCGGCCATGAGCGTACCGGTGGGCTTCAACCCCGCCGGATTGCCCATGGGCCTGCAGATCATGGGCCCTGCCCAGGCCGACCTGGCCGTCCTGCAACTGGCCCATGCCCATGAGCAGCTCACCCAGTGGGTGCGCAACTGCCCACCACCGTTGCTGCAAGATGTTCGCTAAACGAGCGATGCCACCCGCCGCACCCGGGCCTGCATCTTGCAGTGTCTTCGCGGTGGGCCCACAGGGGGCGCGGCAGGGTATGGACATGCACAGAGACGAAGGCGGCACGGTACGCTCGGTGGAACGCGCGCTGGCGATAGTCGAGCTGCTCGGCGAACACCAGGAGCTGGGGCTGGAGGAACTGCATTACCTCACCGGCCTGCCCAAGGCCACCGTCTCGCGCCTGCTGCACACGCTCCTGGAGCAGGGCTGGCTCTACCGCGGCCTGTGCGACCGGCGCTACCGCCTCTGCTCCCGGAGACTGTTCGGCGACCCGCGCCAGCGCTTCAGCCGCCGCCTGGTGGAACAGGCCGCGCCGCTGATGCAGGAGCTCTGCGAACGTACCGGACTGGTGACGGACCTGTCGTTCTTCGACGGCGATGACCTGTTCGTGATGGAAAGCGCGATTCCCGAGGTGCTGCGCAAGCGCTATCCGGCCAACCGCCTGGTCATCGGCCTGCAGGCCAGCCTGTTCCAATCGGCCATGGGCAAGGCCTGCCTGGGCGAACTGGACAGCGACGAGGTGCAACGCCTGGCCCTGCGCCACCGGCTCAGCGGCGATGAGCTGCTGCGGGTCCACGAGCAGACCCATACCCAGGGTTTCGGCGAGCGCACCGAGGGCACCTGGGAATATGCCGTGCGCCTGCCCTTCCTGATCCGCGCCGTGGCCCTGCCGATCCGCAGCGAGGGGCGCCTGGTGGGCAGCATCGCCCTGCACTGGCCACGGGATACCCATAGCGTGGAAAGTGTGCAGCAACGCCATCTTGGCAGCCTCGCCGAAACCGTCAGCCAGTTGCAGCACTGCCTGATCTGACATTCAACGTTCCTGTATCCAGGAAGTTTCCGAACCTCCGTGTTCGGAAACTTTCTCTCGCCTGCCAATTACATGATCGAAGTTGCCGATTCCACTGCGTGGAACCCAATTGAATTGCCCTTTATTCGCCTGTTTCGACAATAGAGCCCGGCCCGAACATCGGCCCTGTCGTCAAAACAAGAAAATAAGGTGATGAGATGCGCAACGTTCGCTGCAGGTACCTGGGAGGGATCGCCGGGTGCTTATTGGCCGGGAGTGCCGGTGCCGATGGCTTTATCGATAACAGCCTCACCACGCTGCGTTACAGCCAGTTCTACTGGAAGGAAAACGACGGCGGCGGCGTGGGGCCCACCCGCGACGAATGGGTCCAGGGCACGCAGTTCAGTTTCGTTTCCGGCTGGTATGAGGACGTGCTGGGCCTGGACTACAGCTATGGCCTGGCCGACGACCTGAACATCGGCAGCGACGCCAACAGCATTACCAACCTCGAGCCCGACGACTCGGTGCAATCGCCCCATGGCCTGGCCAAGCCCATCGAGGCCTACCTGCGCGGCCGCCTCCAGGGCGATGCCGGCGACCTGGTGCTGGGCGGCGGCAAGAAGGTGCGCCGCTATGCCCAGTACTTCGACGACACCACACGCATCCTCCCCGCCGCCACGCTGGGCGTGGACGCGGACTACCGCCTCGACGGCCTGAACCTGCGCTACAGCCATATCAAGGAATTCAGCCCGCGCAACGAGAACGGCTGGGGCGACGACCTGACCAACTTCCGCGGCGAGAAGATCGACAAGCTGCAGCTTTTCGCCCTGGGCTACCAGTTCCCCTTCGGCAGCCGGCTGCTGGCCGAGTACGCCGAGTCCGACGACTACCTGCGCGCCGCCTCGCTCAAGGTGGAGCACAGCATCGACCTCGGCGCCGGCCGCTTCCTCGACCTCTATGTCACCAACGGCATGCAGCAGGACGCCGGCGACCTGTTCGAATACGACGGCGTGCCCGGACTCTATCGCGCGGAAACTTCCCACGACGCGCGTTACATCGACCTGTCCGCCAAGTACAAGACGGCCAATTACCACCTGGGCATGACCTATGACAAAGTTCGCGGCGACGACTTCGACCGGATCTTCTTCAGCAAGGATCATGGTGCCTGGAACAGCAGCGCGAAGCTGTTCTACTTCTTCGGCGTGGAAGATGAGGAAATGTTCAAGCTGATGGGCGGGACCAACTTCTCCGCCATTGGAGTCCCGCAACTGAGGCTGGATGTCCATTACGCCTTTTCCGACCATGCGGCCGGTTACGACGGATTCTCCCGCCGGGAATTCCAGAGCCTCTTGCAATACAACTTCGAGGGCATGTTGAAGGGCCTGAGCCTGGTCTGGCTGCACAACGAATTCCACACCAAGGGCCAGCCGGACGGCATCGAACGCACCAGCGCCTCCCGCGGCCCGGCGGGGATCATCACCCACAATGCCGAGCGCTTTTACCTGAGTTACATCTACAGCTTCTGAGCCCGCCCCGACCGCGCAGGTGGATAGAAGAGCGCTATCCACCCTACCCGCAACTGCGCCACCACGTAGGGTGGATCACGCTTCACCGATCCACCATCGCAGCCCACCCCGAGCATGCTGGTGGGGAAAACAAAAAGCCCCCAGGCTGCTGCAGCCTGGGGGCTTTTCATTGAGGGGCAGTACCTCAGCGCATATTCAGCTGCTGCTGCAGGTTCTGCACCTGGCTTTGCAGGGCGCTGATGTTGCGGGTCATCTGCGCGCGGAAGGCGTCGAACTCGGCGGTGCTGGTCCCCTGGGACGGTGCCGGGCGGTTGTCCAGTTCGCTGCGCAGCACCAGCAGGTCCTGCTCCAGGCTCTTGATCGCCTGGTTCGGGTTGCCCTGCTTCTTCAGGGCTTCGATTTCGCTGCCCAGGCCTTTCAGGCGGCTGTCGAACTGGGCAATGTCGCCCTGGGCGGCCTTCAGCTTGCCCTGCTCGGCAGCGAGGCTGTCCAGCTTGCCGCTCAACTGGGCGCCCACCTGGCTGGCGGCGCCCTGGGCGGCCTTGACGTCGGCGGCGAGCTGCTCGACCCGCTTGCCCTGGCTGCCCACCTGGGCGCTGGTGTTCTGCTGCTGCTTGCCCAGCTCGGCCACCCGGGCCTGCAGTTGCTTGATCTGCAGCTTCATGGACTCGCTGCCGCTGGTGACGTTGGATTCGGTGGCCACCACCTTGCCGGAAATGTCCTGGATGCGGCCGGCGGCCTCTTCGCTGATGCGCGCGAAGCTTTCCTGGGTGGCAACCAGTTGCTGCTCCATCAGGCTGATCTGCTGGAAGCTCCACCAGCCGAGGCCGCCCAGGGCGACCAGCAGGGCGATGACCAGGGCCCAGAGCGGGCCGGTGCTGGCGCCCTTGGCCACGGGCGCGGCGGTGTAATGGCCATTGTGGCGATGATGCAGGGGCTCGGCCGCGGCCGGGTGATGACCGAACTCGTCGCGATCACGGGCATCGGTGGTCAGGCTGGGGACATCATCCACTTCGTCGAGGGCGTCGTTACGCATGGGGGAACCTTTGGAGAGAAAGCAGAACCGCGAATGCCCGGAAGTATACCGGTTCGCACGGCGGTCTTCAGCGTCGCGCCCAGTTGGTGCGGGTTGCACCGCACAGGAGCAGCGATCCTCGATTGACCACTGCAAAGCCCTGCGGTTCCGGGCCCTCCGGCCTGGTACGGGGCTTGCTAGCCAGTTGCCAGCCCCGACGCGGGGCATGCCAGGGAAGCGCAAGGCGGAGCGGATGGCTCCAGCAGGCTCCGAGCCCCTCGGGACGGGGGGAACGGAGCGCTCTTCGACCATGGGGGAAGAAGGAATGGAACTGACCAAGGCCGTGCTGGACTGCATGCAGACCCTGCGGCGCCAGCTCCGTGAAGAACAGGCTGTGGATATCCGTCTCAGCCAGCCCGATGCCATCCTGTGCATGCTGGGCGCCTGCGCCGAATCCCGGCGCGATGCCACCCGCGAGCTTGGCGAACACCTCAGCCGCCTCACCGGGGTGCACCTCAAGCCGCCGGCCCTCAGCGAAGCGGAACTGGTGCGCAAATACACCCAGTACGCCGGCCCGCTGCGCGGCTGACACAACGCGAAATGGGTCGCGAAGGCCTGGCCGCGCGCAGGTGTTTTCAGGGTTGCTGCGCGCCCCACCAGGCGCAGAACTCATCCAGTGCCGGCCAGATGCCCACCTTGGGGTCGTAGTCCAGGTACTGTCGCGCGCGACTGATGTCCAGGGAGAAATCCTTGGCCATCACCGCCACCGCCAGGCGGTGGAGCGACGGCTCCGGCCGGCCCGGCAGCACCCGGCAGACCGACTCGTTGAGCAGTGAGGCGGCGTAGGCCAGCCCGTAGGGCACATGGCGGGTCACCTGGGGCTCGCCGAGCTTGCGCAGGACGTAGTTGACCACATCCCAGAGCGGCACCGGCTGGCCGTTGCTGATGTTATAGGCCTGCCCCAGTGCAGGGCCGGTGGCCAGCAGGCCACTGAACAGGGCGTCGTTGAGGTTCTGCACGCTGGTGAAGTCGACCTTGTTCAGGCCATTGCCGATGATCTTCAGGCGGCCTTTGCGCTGCATGGCGATCAGCCGCGGGAAGATGCTGGTGTCACCGGCGCCGGTGACGAAACGCGGACGGAAGGCGATGACCTCCAGACCGAACTCCTCGGCGGCGAAGACCTTCTGCTCAGCCAGGTGCTTGGTGGCGCCATAGTGATCGGAGAAACGCCTGGGCAGCTGATCTTCGCGAATGCCCACATGGGACTTGCCGTCGAAGTAGATGGACGGCGATGACAGGTGCAGGAAGCGCCGGACCCGCTGCTTCAGGCACGCCTCGACCAGATTCTCGGTGACCTGGACGTTGGCCTCGTGGAAGTACTCGTACTTCCCCCAGACACCCACCGCGCCGGCGCAGTGCACCACGGCCTCGACACCATGGCAGAGGCGCAATGCCAGACCGGGGTCGGACAGATCGCCCTGGACGAACTCGGCGCCGCGTTTCACCAGATGCTCCACCCCCTCGGGACGGCGGCCGTTCACCCGCACCGCAAGCCCCTGCTCCAGGGCGAAACGGGCGAAACGCCCACCGATGAAACCGCTCGCCCCCGTCACCAGAATCTTCATCCACCACTCCCGGGAATTCGTCGTCGTGCCCGCGACTCTAGCAGCCCTTCTGCGGAACGCAGGTGGCGTCGCGAGCCAATCCTGCGACTCTGAACACCGGGGCTGCACAACGTTCCCCGGCACCATCTTCCGCTCTGCTCCTGACAGGTGGAGCCTTGTCCACGCTAGTCCGCCAATGGCACGAGCCAGCGCCCGGCCGCGCGGGCCAGGTGGTCGGTGAGCAGGCCGAGCAGCTCGCCACCGTGGCGCCAGTGGTGCCAGTAGAGCGGTACATCGATGGGACGGTCGGGAATCAGCTCCTGGAGTTCACCCCGTGCCAACAGGGCGCCCACCTGCTGTTCCGGCACCAGCCCCCAGCCCAGGCCACCTTCGGTCAGGCGCACGAAACCTTCGGACGAGGGGCAAAGGTGGTGAATGAAACCGCCCTCGACGCCGAGTGCCGCCAGGTAGCGGTGCTGCAGCGTGTCGTCCGGACCGAACACGATGGCCGGCGCTCGAGGCAGGGCCTCCGGCGTCACCCCATTGGGGAAATGCCGATGGAGGAAGTCCGGGCTGGCCAGGGCGCGGTAGCGCATGGCCCCCAGCGGCAGGCTGCGGGCGCCGGCCACGGGGCGTTCGGCAGCGCAGACGCAGGCCGCGACCTCGCCGGCACGCATGCGTTTCAGGCCCACTTCCTGGTCTTCGACCACCAACTCCAGCAATACCTGCTGCTCGGCGCAGAAGTCCCCTACCGCCGCCGCCCACCAGGTGGCCAGGCTGTCGGCGTTGAGCGCGATGCGCAGCCGCTCCGGCATGCCGCCCTCCTCCAGGGCCGGCACCTGGCGTTGCAGATCCCGCTCCAGCAGGCGCACCTGCTGCACGTGGTTGAGCAGGCGGGTTCCCACCTCGGTGGGTGCCGGGGGCGTGGCGCGTACCAGTACCGGCTGGCCGACCCGCGCCTCCAGCAGCTTGATCCGCTGCGAAACCGCCGACTGCGACAACCCCAGCAACTGGGCGGCTCGCTCGAAACCGCCCTGCTCCACCACCGCCGCCAGGGCGGAGAGTAACTTGTAGTCGAACAAATCAGTTTTCCTAATGACTGATCAGCAAGATTCGTTTTCCTTATACATCCTCCTACCCCAGACTCGCCACATCCAGACCCCTTCCATAAAAAGGAATCACCATGGCCGGCGAAACCGCTCTGACCACCCTGATCCGCAACCTGTCGCCACGACTCAATCCCGGCCAGTACGTGTTCTGCACCCTGGACGACGCCGAACGCCTCGAAGGCTGCACGCCGCTGGGCAGCTTCCGCGAACGCGAGGGGCTGACGGTGATCCTCGAGCGCGACGCAGCCGACCGCCAGGGCCTGGCCTACGACTACACCGCCGCCTGGATCACCCTGGAAGTGCACTCCTCCCTCAGCGCCGTGGGCCTGACCGCCACCTTCGCCGGTGCCCTCGCCCAGGCCGGAATCAGCTGCAATGTGGTGGCCGGTTACTTCCACGACCACCTGTTCGTCGCCAGCCGGGATGCCGAGCGCGCGCTGTCCACGCTGCGGGCCCTGGCGGCCAACGCCCAGTCGGAGTAATCACCATGTGGCAGAGCTACCTGAACGGCCTGTTGATGGCCGCCGGCCTGATCATCGCCATCGGCGCGCAGAACGCTTTCGTCCTCGCCCAGAGCCTGCGTCGCGAACACCATCTTCCGGTCGCCGCACTCTGCGTGCTGTGCGACGCCATCCTGGTGAGCGCGGGGGTCTTCGGACTGGCCACCCTGCTGGCGCAGAACCCGCTGCTGCTGGCCGTGGCCCGCTGGGGCGGCGTGGCTTTCCTGACCTGGTACGGCGTCCAGGCACTGCGCCGGGCCCTGAATCCCAATGCACTGAACCAGGCCAACGAAGCCGGGCCGCGCTCCCGTCGCACGGTGCTGATGGCGGCCCTGGCGGTGACGCTGCTCAACCCCCACGTCTACCTCGACACCGTGCTGCTGATCGGCTCCCTCGGCGCCCAGCAAAGCGTTCCCGGCGCCTACGCCCTGGGTGCCGCCAGCGCGTCGCTGGTGTGGTTCTTCGCCCTCGCCCTGGGCGCGGCGTGGCTCGCCCCGTGGCTGGCGCGACCCGCCACCTGGCGCCTGCTGGACCTGGCCGTGGCGCTGATGATGTTCGGCATGGCCGCGCAATTGTTGAACGGACTCTGAAGCGGCCGGGTCAAGATGGGATGGGCGTGCCAGAGGCCCTGGCAACGGCATGTCCACACAGTTGCTGCGTGGTTAAGCCCCTTGCCCGGTGCTATGATCCGAGCTTCGCGGCAAAAAAGAGTACGAACTCGCAGCCGCATGTTCGGCCGACCGTGAACGGCCCCGCGCCTGGCGCAAAAATCCCGACCTGATGAAGGAGATAGACATGGCTTTCGAATTGCCGCCGCTGCCTTATGAGAAGAACGCCCTCGAGCCGCACCTGTCCGCCGAAACCCTGGAATACCACTACGGCAAGCACCACAACGCCTACGTGGTCAACCTGAACAACCTGGTTCCGGGCACCGAATTCGAAGGCAAGACCCTGGAAGAGATCATCAAGACCTCCTCCGGCGGCATCTTCAACAACGCAGCCCAGATCTGGAACCACACCTTCTACTGGAACGGCCTGAAGCCCAACGGTGGTGGCCAGCCCACCGGCGCCCTGGCTGATGCCATCAATGCCGCCTTCGGTTCCTTCGACAAGTTCAAGGAAGAGTTCACCAAGACCGCCATCGGCACCTTCGGCTCCGGCTGGGCTTGGCTGGTGAAGAAGGCTGACGGCTCCCTGGCCCTGGCCAGCACCATCGGCGCCGGCTGCCCGCTGACCAGCGGCGACACTCCGCTGCTGACCTGCGACGTCTGGGAACACGCCTACTACATCGACTACCGCAACCTGCGTCCGAAGTACGTAGAGGCCTTCTGGAACCTGGTCAACTGGGACTTCGTAGCTCAGAACTACGCTGCCTGAGACCTGCTCCAGCGCTAAAGGAAACCCGGCCAACCGCCGGGTTTCTTCATTTTTGCGCCTCGTTCGTCGTCCAACCGTACGAGGGAGAGATCATCGGACAAGCCCTTGCGCCCGGCATGCTCCGCCGCCTCATGAATCGAGGGTGGCGCGGAAAGCGGCGGATAGTGGTAACGAGCTCACTGAATGAATAGTGGCATTCACATGCTGGCCCTTTGACGGCCAAGTCCTGTTTGCCAATACTCACATCGGTCTGACGCCTGGCGGCATCGAACAAGGAATCTCCATTTGAAGCTGGATCTCAAACACAGCCTGTCGCTGAAGCTGCTGCGCGTGGTGCTGCTGTCCGCACTGGTGGTCGGTGTGGTGCTCAGCTGTGGACAGATCGTGTTCGACATCTACAAGACGCGGCAGGCGGTCTCCAGCGACGCCAATCGGATCCTCGGCATGTTCCGCGACCCCTCGACCCAGGCCGTCTACAGCCTGGACCGCGAGATGGGCATGCAGGTGATCGAGGGGCTGTTCCAGCACGAATCGGTGCGCCACGCCTCCATCGGCCATCCCAACGAGCCCATGCTGGCGGAGAAGGACAGGCCACTCATGGAACTCTCCACCCGCTGGCTGACCGACCCCATCCTCGGCAAGGAACAGACCTTCACCACCCAACTGATCGGCCGCAGCCCCTACAGCGAGTACTACGGCGACCTCAGCATCACCCTCGACACCGCCCCCTACGGCGAGGACTTCGTCACCAGCTCGGTGATCATCTTCATCTCCGGTGTGCTGCGGGCCCTGGCCATGGGCCTGGTGCTCTACCTGGTCTACCACTGGCTGCTGACCAAGCCGCTGTCGAAAATCATCGAGCACCTGACCAGCATCAACCCCGATCGCCCCAGCGAACACAAGCTGCCCATGCTCAAGGGCAACGAGAAGAACGAGCTGGGCCTGTGGATAAATACCGCCAACGACCTGCTGGCCTCCATCGAACGCAACACCCACCTGCGCCGCGAAGCCGAGAACAGCCTGCTGCGCATGGCCCAGTACGACTTCCTCACCGGCCTGCCCAACCGCCAGCAACTGCAGCAGCAGCTCGACCATATCCTCGAGGATGCCGGCCGCCTGCAGCGTCGCGTGGCCGTGCTCTGCGTCGGTCTGGATGACTTCAAGGGCGTCAACGAACAGTTCAGCTACCAGACCGGCGACCAGTTGTTGATCGCCCTGGCCGACCGCCTGCGCAGCCACAGCGGCCGCCTCGGTGCCCTGGCACGCCTGGGCGGCGACCAGTTCGCCCTGGTGCAGGCCGACATCGAGCAGCCCTACGAGGCCGCCGAACTGGCGCAGAACGTGCTCGACGACCTGGAAGTGCCCTTCTCCCTCGAACAGCAGGAAGTGCGCCTGCGCGCCACCATCGGCATCACCCTCTTCCCCGAGGATGGCGACAGCACCGAGAAGCTGCTGCAGAAGGCCGAGCAGACCATGACCCTGGCCAAGAGCCGCTCGCGCAACCGCTATCAGTTCTACATCGCCAGCGTCGACAGCGAGATGCGCCGCCGCCGCGAACTGGAGAAGGACCTGCGCGAAGCCCTCAGCCGTGGCGAGATGCACCTGGTCTACCAGCCCCAGGTGGACTACCGCGACCACCGCATCGTCGGCGTCGAGGCCCTGCTGCGCTGGCAGCATCCGCAGCACGGTTTCGTGCCGCCGGACCTGTTCATCCCCCTGGCCGAGCAGAACGGCTCCATCATCCCCATCGGCGAATGGGTCCTCGACCAGGCCTGCCGCCAGCTGCGCGAATGGCACGACCAGGGGTTTTCCGAGCTGCGCATGGCCATCAACCTCTCCACCGTTCAGCTGCACCACGCCGAGTTGCCACGGGTGGTGAACAACCTGCTGCAGGTCTACCGCCTGCCCCAGCGCAGCCTGGAGATGGAAGTCACCGAAACCGGCCTGATGGAGGACATCTCCACCGCCGCCCAGCACCTGCTGAGCCTGCGCCGCTCCGGCGCGCTGATCGCGATCGACGACTTCGGGACCGGCTACTCCTCCCTGAGCTACCTGAAGAGCCTGCCGCTGGACAAGATCAAGATCGACAAGGGTTTCGTGCAGGACGTCCTGGAAGACGAGGACGACGCCACCATCGTCCGCGCCATCATCCAGCTGGCGCGCAACCTGGGCATGCAGGTGATCGCCGAAGGCGTGGAAACCGCCGAGCAGGAGGCCTACATCATCGCCCAGGGCTGCAACGAGGGTCAGGGCTACCTCTACAGCAAGCCCCTCTCCGCCCGCGAACTCACCCTCTACCTCAAGCAGGCCCGCCGCCTGAGCAGCGCCGCGTCCAACCCGGCAACGCTCTGATCCCGAAGTCCCTGTGGGAGCGAATCCATTCGCGAAGGGCCGACCACCGATGGTGGATCGATGAAGCGTGATCCACCCTACGAAGGGCGGGCAATGCGTAGGGTGGATGTCGCTTTTTACATCCACCATCGGAGCCCGGCCGAGTCACGCCTGGTGGATCGGTGAAGCGTGATCCACCCTACAAGAGCCCCGCCCCTGTAGGAGCGAATTCATTCGCGAAGGGCCGCGCAGCGGCCCCATCGGCCGGGCAGCACCTCACATAAGCCCCGTCGCCCGCAGCAGGTAGACGGTCGCCACCGCCCCGCCCACGCAGAGCACGGCGCCGAACAGGGCCTGCCAGCGGAACTGCCGGGCCAGCACATCCTCACCATGGCTGGCCAGGAGGAAAGGCCGGGATTCGGCCGGGCGGCGCATATGGTTCATGGAAGGCGCCGCGCTGGTGCGGCGGTGGCGGTCTTCGGCCTCCAGTTGCGCGGCCAGGCGCACGCGGCCCCACTCGGCCTCGTCCAGCTGACCATCGCCATTGCTGTCGAAGCGCGTCAGCAGGCCGGAGAAATCGCCTTTCCATTCGCGGATCACGGCGCCCTGGGCCGCGGTCAGGTCCAACCCCTGGCGACCGCCACCGCTGGTATGGAAGTCGCCAATGGCATAGAGCGGCTCGCCGGCATGCAGGCGCTCCTCGGTATAGCGATATTCGCCGCCGCCGATCCACGAGCCCAGGCCGGAAGTGGCAAGGCCACGCGGATGGCGCGAGCTGCCCTTCCACACCTCACGGGTGGACGGGCGCACTTCCGCGCCCCGCGGGTCGATCAGGCATTCGCCGGTGGCATCGGCCAGGCGCAGCCAGGCATCGCTGATCCCGCTGTCCACCACGCGCCAGCTCTTGCTCTTGCCGTTCTCGCTGTATTCCTCGATGCGGTAGCGCCACCAGAGGCAGGGCTTGCCCGTCAGCGGCGCGCTGAGCTGGCCGTCGCCCTGGGCATGCAGCATGCCGTAGAGCTCCACGTAGCCCTGGGCGGCGGAGCGGATCTTCGAGGTGGGGGTATCCAGCAGCAGCCGCGCCTGGGCCAGGCGGCGCAGGCACCACCAGCCGCCGCCGGCGAAGGCGCCGAGGCTGAACCCCAGGCTGACGGCCAGCCCGGCCACGTCCACGGCCATTTCAGCCGAACAGGCTCTTGAGGTCGACGTCGGCCTTCTCGGCCTCGCTGAACTCCAGCAGCTCGGCGGCCTTGAAACCGAACAGGCCGGCGATGATCAGGTCCGGGAACTGCTCGATGCGCACGTTGTTCAGGTTCACCGCCTCGTTGTACAGCTCGCGGCGGTCGGCGATGCCGTTCTCCAGGCCGCTGATGCGGGTCTGGAGGAACTGGAAGCTCTCGTTGGCTTTCAGCAGCGGGTAATTCTCCGCCAGGGCGAAGAGCTGGCCGAGGCCGGCGCGCAGGCCGCTTTCGGCCTGGCCGAGGGCGCCGATATCGCCCTTCTCGCGGGCGCTGGCCACGGCGTTGCGCGCGGCGATCACCCGCTCCAGGGTGGTGCGTTCGTGCTGCATGTACTGCTTGCAGGTCTCCACCAGCTTGGGCAGCTCGTCATGGCGCTGCTTGAGCAGCACCTCGATGTTCGACCAGGCCTTGCCAACCCCGTGCTTGAGGCGCACCAGGGCGTTGTAGAGGATCACCGCGTAGGCGGCGACGAGCAGCAGGATCACGATCAGGGCGACGCTGGTCAGACTCATGCAGGCTTCTCCTTCAGACTGCGGGGCATGGGGCTTGGCCGATTCTAATGGTGTTTGGCGGAAGACGCGGAGACCTTGCACACAGGGTTGCAAAACGCCCGAGAACGGCCTTTCCAAAAATGAAAATCTTTCGCATTATGTCGCGGTTTTCGTTGCGCAACTTCGCATTGCCATCCCCCAGAAGCAAAGGACCTCGCACATGATTCGTATGCCCCTGGCAACCGCCAGCCTGCTCGCCGTCGCCATCTCCCTCGCCGGTTGCGGCGACGACAAGAAAGAAGCCGCCGCACCGCAAGCCGCCGCACCGGCCGCCACCAGCACTGCCCCGGCTCCGGCTGCAACCGCCAAGGTCGACCAGGCCGAGGCCAAGAAGGTCGTTGCCCACTACGCCGACCTCGCCCTGGCCGTATTCACCGATGCCCACAGCACCGGCGTGAACCTGCAGAAGGCCGTCGACGCCTTCCTCGCCAAACCGAATGCCGACACCCTGAAGGCCGCCCGCGAAGCCTGGCTGACCGCCCGCGCGCCCTACATGCAGACCGAAGTCTTCCGCTTCGGCAACCCGGTGGTGGACGACTGGGAAGGCCAGCTGAACGCCTGGCCGCTGGACGAAGGCCTGATCGACTACGTCGCCGGCGACTACCAGCATGCCCTGGGCAACCCCGGTGCCACCGCCAACATCATCGCCAACACCACCATCCAGGTCGGCGAGGACAAGATCGACGTCACCGAGATCACCGGCGAAAAGCTGGCCAGCCTGAACGAACTGGGCGGTTCCGAGGCCAACGTCGCCACCGGCTACCACGCCATCGAATTCCTCCTCTGGGGCCAGGACCTGAACGGCACCGGCCCGGGCGCCGGCAACCGTCCCGCCACCGACTACGTGGTCGGCGAAGGCGCCACCGGCGGCCACAACGAGCGCCGCCGCGCCTACCTGAAGGCAGCCACCGACCTGCTGGTCGCCGACCTGGAATACATGGTCGGCCAGTGGAAAGCCGGCGTGGCCGACAACTACCGCGCCAAGCTGGAAGCCGAGCCGGCCGACGCCGGCCTGCGCAAGATGCTGTTCGGCATGGGCAGCCTGTCCCTCGGCGAGCTGGCCGGCGAGCGCATGAAGGTCGCCCTGGAAGCCAACTCCACCGAAGACGAGCACGACTGCTTCAGCGACAACACCCACAACTCGCACTTCTACAACGGCAAGGGCATCCGCAACGTCTACCTGGGCGAGTACAAGAAGGTCGACGGCACCACCCTGACCGGCCCGAGCCTGTCGTCCCTGGTGGCCAAGGTCGACGCCCAGACCGACACCACCCTGAAGGCCGATCTGGAAGCCACCGAAGGCAAGCTGCAGGCCCTGGTGGACAGCGCCGACAAGGGCACGCACTTCGACCAATTGATCGCCGCCGACAACGCCGCCGGCCAGCAACTGGTGCGCGACGCCATCGCCTCGCTGGTCAAGCAGACCGGCGCCATCGAAGAAGCCGCCACCAAGCTCGGCATCACCGACCTGAAGCCGGATACCGCCGATCACCAGTTCTGATCGTCGCTGCGGTAACCCAAGCGGATGCGGCCCAGTGCCGCATCCGCTTTTTTGTGCCTGCGCGCTTCTTGTAGGGGCGAATTCATTCGCCAAGGGACGCGCAGCGGCCCCCATGGGGCTTCCAGGGCATACCTGCGGCCTGCGTGGCGAATGAATTCGCCCCTACGGAAGTCCGTTCGCCACCAAGCCAAACGCAAATCCCTCTTATTCAGAAACCTCAGTCCTGATAAGCTTGCCGGCCTGTTTCCTGCCGACCGGACCCCGCCAATGCTCGTTCCACCGGCCTTTCGCCGTCTGTCGCCCCTGCTGCTGGCCATCAGCCTCAGTGCCTGTGACGAGGCGCCGAAGTTCACCCAGGCCGAACCCGGGGAGCACCTGTCCGGCGGCGCCGCGACGGTTCGCCAGTTCGACCACAACGCCTTTTCCATGCCCTCGGCCAACCTGACGCCCTCGCGCCGCCTGGACTTCAGCGTCGGCAACAGCTTCTTCCGCAATCCCTGGGTGATCGCCCCGTCCACCACCACCGCGCGGGACGGGCTGGGTCCGCTGTTCAACACCAACGCCTGCCAGAACTGCCACGTGAAGGACGGCCGCGGCCATCCGCCCGCCGCGGGGGCGAACAATGCCGTGTCCATGCTGGTGCGGTTGTCGATTCCGGCGGATGCCTCGGCCGGGCACGCCCGCCAGTTGGAACGCCTGGGCGTGGTGCCGGAGCCGGTGTACGGCGGCCAACTGCAGGACGTGTCGATCCCGGGCGTCGTCCCCGAAGGCAAGGTGCGGGTCAGCTACGAAACCGTTCCCGTGGGCTTGGCCGACGGCACCCGGGTCGAGCTGCGCAAGCCGCGCCTGGAAATCTCCCAGCTGGGCTACGGCCCGCTGCATCCGGACACCCTGTTTTCGGCCCGCGTGGCCCCGCCCATGATCGGCCTGGGCCTGCTGGAGGCCATTCCCGAAGCCGCCATCCTGGCCAATGCCGACCCGGACGACGCCGATGGCGACGGCATCCGTGGCCGCGCCAACTTCGTCTGGGACGATGTCGCCGGCCGTACGGTGCTCGGTCGCTTCGGCTGGAAGGCCGGCCAGCCGAATCTGAATCAACAGAATTTTCACGCCTTCTCTGGTGATATGGGCCTGACCACCAGTCACCTGCCGAAGGACGATTGCACCGCGGCGCAGACCGCCTGCAAGGCGGCGGTGAATGGCGGCGAGCCTGAAGTCAGCGACAACATCCTCTCCCTCGTGCTGTTCTACACCCGCAACCTGGCCGTGCCGGCCCGGCGCCAGGTGGACGATCCGCAGGTGCTGGAAGGCAAGGGCCTGTTCCACCAGGCCGGCTGCCAGGCCTGCCATACCCCCAGCTTCACCACCGCGAAGGATGCCGCCGACCCCGAATTGGCCAACCAGCTGATACGCCCCTACAGCGACCTGCTGCTCCACGACATGGGCGAGGGCCTGGCCGACGGCCGCGCCGAATTCCAGGCCGGCGGCCGCGACTGGCGCACCGCGCCGCTCTGGGGCATCGGCCTGACCGAACAAGTGACCGGCCACACCCAGTTCCTCCACGACGGCCGCGCGCGCAATCTGCTGGAAGCCATCCTCTGGCACGGCGGTGAAGCCGAGGCGGCGAAGCAGAAGGTCCTCACGTACGACGCCGAGGAGCGCGCGGCGCTGCTCGCCTTCCTGAATTCCCTTTAAGGAGCCCCGCATGTTCCGCCCCAAACTGCTGTTCACCAGCCTCGCCGCCCTGGCCCTCGGTGCCTGCGCACCGCAAGACCCGCAGGCGCAGACCGCCGCCGCCCTGGCCAAGGACGTGATACTGCCGGCCTACAGTCGCTGGGTCGAAGCGGACCGCCAACTGGCCAGCAGCGCCCTGGCCTTCTGCTCCGGCAAGGAAGACCTGAACAAGGCCCGTGCCGATTTCATCAAGGCGCAGAAGGCCTGGGCCGAATTGCAGCCGCTGATGGTCGGCCCGCTGGCCGAAGGCAACCGCGCCTGGCAAGTGCAGTTCTGGCCGGACAAGAAGAACCTGGTCGGCCGCCAGGTCGAGCAACTGGTCAAGGCCCAGCCGCAAGTCGATGCCGCCGCCCTGGCCAAGGCCAGCGTGGTGGTCCAGGGCCTGTCCGCCTATGAGTACATCCTCTTCGACAGCAACCTGGACCTCGCCGACAACGCGCAGAAGTCCCGCTACTGCCCGCTGCTGCAAGCCATCGGCGAGCGCCAGAAGGGCCTGGCCGAGGACATCCTTGCGCGCTGGAGCGGCAAGGACGGCATGCTCGACCAACTGAGCAAGTTCCCCAATCAGCGCTACGCCGACTCCCACGAAGCCATTTCCGAGCTGCTGCGGGTCCAGGTCACCGCCCTGGATACCCTGAAGAAAAAGCTCGGCACTCCCATGGGCCGCCAGACCAGGAGCCTGCCGCAGCCGCTGCAGGCGGACGGCTGGCGCAGCGATTCGTCCCTGGACAGCCTGGGCGCCAGCCTGGCCAGCGCCGAGAGCCTGTGGAAGGGCGCGGACAAGCACGGCATCCGCAGCCTGCTGGGCGACGAGCAGAAGGCCCTGGCCGAGAAGATCGACGCGGCCTATGCGGAATCCCGTGGCAAGCTCGACGCCCTCCAGCAGCCGCTCAGCGAACTGCTGGCCAGCGACGAGGGCCTGCAGCGCCTCAACGACTTCTACGACAGCCTGGACCGCGTCCAGCGCCTGCACTCCGGCGAACTGGCCAAGGCCCTGGGCGTGCAGCTCGGCTTCAACGCCAACGACGGTGACTGAGATGCTGCGTCGCCAGGTGCTCACCCTCGCCAGCCTGCTGCTCGGTGCCGTCGGCCTGGGCGGCTGGACCCTGATCCGCAAGGGCGGCTCGCCCCTGCTGCTCTCCGCCCGCGACGACGCCGACGGCCATCACTACGCCGTGGGCTATCGCCTGGACGGCACCCAGGTGTTCGCCACCCGGGTCGCCCAGCGCTGCCACGACATAGTTGAGCACCCCAGCGAGCCGGTGGCGCTGTTCGTCGCCCGCCGGCCGGGCACCGAGAGCTACCTGGTGGACCTCACCGACGGCCGCCTGCTGCAGCCCCTGGTCGCGCAGAAGGATCGCCACTTCTACGGCCATGGCGTGTTCCATAGAGGTGGCGGGTGGCTCTACACCACCGAGAACGACACCACCGATCCCGGCCGTGGCGTGCTCGGCCGCTACCGCTACCAGGACGGCCGGCTGTTCCACGACAGCGAGATCCCCACCCACGGCCTGGGCCCGCACCAGGTGTCCTGGATGCCCGACGGCGAAACCCTGGTGGTGGCCAACGGCGGTATCCGCACCGAGGCGGAAAGCCGGGTCGAGATGAACCTCGACGCCATGGAGCCGAGCCTGGTGCTGATGCGCCGCGACGGTAGCCTGCTGTCCAGGGAAACCCTGCCGCAGCAGATGAACAGCATCCGCCACCTGGCCATCGGCGCCGACGGCACCATAGTCGCGGGCCAGCAATACATGGGCGATGCCAGCGACCACGCCGACCTGCTCGCCATCAAGCGTCCCGGCCAGCCTTTGCAGCCGTTCCCGCTGGAAGACGAGCAGCGCCTGGCGATGGTCCAGTACACCGCCAGCGTTGCCATCCACGATGAGCTGCGCCTGGTGGCCCTGACCGCGCCGCGGGGCAACCGCTTCTTCATCTGGGACCTGGACAGCGGCGCCGTTCGCCTGGACGCGCCCCTGCCCGACTGTGCCGGTGTCGGCGCGGTGCGGGACGGTTTCGTGGTCACCTCCGGCCAGGGCCGCTGCCGCCTTTACGATTGCCGGGGCAAAGCGTTCACCGCCACCCCGCTGCAACTGCCGGCGAGCTTCTGGGACAACCACCTGCACCTGGCCTGATTCATCCTATGGAACTGGTGGAAATCGCTGCGCGATTTCCACCTTACGAAGGCACCGAGGCTTCCCGCGTCCGTAGCCCGAAGGGTGGACAGCGCTTTTCTGTCCACCAGCGCGGCCAGGTCCTCACCCTGCCGACGGCGCGACTCCATGCCTGATGACAACCGCACAGGGGTATGCGCCCGCTCCTGGCCCATTGATCAGGAAATACCAAACAGCCATCAATTGACTTGTATCGATCTGACGCGATCTTCAGCGATCACCCACCCTCATAACCGTCTATTCCCCTGCAAGCAACGTTCTGCAATTTCTTGTCTTTGACTTGGTCTAAGTCTGGTACTAAGGTGCTTGCCTCGCCTATTCCCAGGCCTCTTTTTCCCAGCCAAGGAACCGGAATATGTTGCTCCGCCGCATGCTCATCATGCTGGGGGTGGTTGCCCTCGTGGTGCTCGCCCTCGCCGCCTACAAGGGCCTCTCGATCTATCAACAGGTCCAGCAGTTTTCTGCGCCCCAGCCTCCCATCAGCGTCTCCGCCGCCGAGTCCGTGCAAGTTCCCTGGCAGAGCCGCCTGCCCGCCATCGGTTCGCTGAAGGCCTTCCAGGGCGTCGACCTCACCGTGGAAGCCAGCGGCACCGTGCAGGACGTGCTGTTCCTCTCCGGTGAAAAGATCAAGCAAGGCCAGCCGCTGATCCAGATGGACAGCGACGTCGAGAGCGCCAGCCTGGCCACCGCCGAAGCCGAACTGGCCTTGGCCCAGGTCGAGTTCCAGCGCGGTCGCAGCCTGGTCAGCCGGCAGAACATCTCCAAGAGCGAGTTCGACCGCCTGTCCTCGGAGCTCCAGGCCGCCAGCGGCAAGGTCGCCCAGCTCAAGGCACTGCTGGCCAAGAAGCGCATCGTCGCGCCCTTCTCCGGCACCATCGGCATCCGCCAGGTGGACGTGGGCGACTTCCTCTCCTCCGGCACCACCATCGCCACCCTGCAGGACCTGAACACCCTGTTCGTCGACTTCTTCCTGCCCGAGCAGGCCGCCCCGCTGCTGGCCGTCGGCCAGAAGGTGCGCATCAGCGTGGCCGCCTTCCCCGGCGAATTCTTCGAAGGCGACATCGCCGCGCTCAACCCGAAGGTCGAGGAAACCACCCGCAACCTGCAGGTCCGCGCCATGCTGCAGAACCCCGACGGCAAGCTGCTGCCGGGCATGTTCGCCAATCTCGAAGTGCTGCTGCCGGGTGACCAGGAGCGCGTGGTGGTGCCGGAAAGCGCCATCACCTACACCCTCTACGGCAACTCGGTCTACGTGATCGAGGAGAAGAAGAACGCCGAAGGCCAGCCGGAGAAAGGCCAGGACGGCAAGCCCCAGCTGGTGGTGGAGCGCCGCTTCGTCGAGACCGGCGAGCGCCGCGACGGCCAGGTGGTGATCCTCAAGGGGCTGCAGGCCGGCGAGCAGGTGGTGACCTCCGGCCAGCTCAAGCTGGATAACGGCTCCCACGTCGCCGTCGTGCCCGACCAGACGATGACCGGCAAAATGGACAACCAGGCCCGCATCCAGCAATAAGCGCTGGAGCGAAGGAACGGAACATGGCTTTCACAGATCCCTTCATCCGTCGCCCGGTACTGGCGACCGTGGTCAGCCTGCTGATCGTGCTGCTGGGCATGCAGGCCTTCAGCAAGCTAGTGATCCGCCAGTACCCACAGATGGAAAACGCCCTGATCACGGTGACCACCGCCTACCCGGGCGCCAACGCCGAGACCATCCAGGGCTACATCACCCAGCCGCTGCAGCAGAGCCTGGCCAGTGCCGAAGGCATCGACTACATGACCTCGTCGAGCCAGCAGAACATGTCGGTCATCCAGATCTATGCGCGCATCGGCGCCAACTCGGACCGTCTCTTCACCGAGCTGCTGGCCAAGGCCAACGAGGTGAAGAACCAGTTGCCCCAGGACGCCGAAGACCCGGTGCTGTCCAAGGAAGCGGCGGACTCGACCGCGCTGATGTACATCAGCTTCTACAGCGACGAGTTGTCCAACCCGCAGATCACCGACTACCTGTCCCGGGTGATCCAGCCCAAGCTGGCCACCCTGCCCGGCATGGCCGAGGCGGAAATCCTCGGCAACCAGGTCTTCGCCATGCGCCTGTGGCTGGACCCGGTGCGGATGGCCGCCTATGGCATTACCGCCAACGACGTCAACGATGCCGTGCGCAAGTACAACTTCCTCTCCGCCGCCGGCGAGGTGAAGGGCCAGTACGTGGTCACCAGCATCAATGCCACCACCGACCTCAAATCCCCCGAGGCCTTCGGCGCCATCCCGGTGAAGACCGTCGGCGACAGCCGCGTGCTGGTGCGGGACATCGCACGGGTGGAAATGGGCGCGGAGAACTACGACTCCATCAGCTCCTTCGACGGCATTCCCTCGGTCTACATCGGCATCAAGGGCACTCCCAGCGCCAACCCGCTGGACGTGATCAAGCACGTGCGCGCCATCATGCCGGAGCTGGAAGACCAACTGCCGCCGAACCTCAAGGTGTCCATCGCCTATGACGCCACCCGCTTCATCCAGGCCTCCATCGACGAAGTGGTGAAGACCCTCGGCGAGGCGGTGCTGATCGTGATAGTGGTGGTCTTCCTGTTCCTCGGCGCCTTCCGCTCGGTGCTGATCCCGGTGATCACCATCCCGCTGTCGATGATCGGCGTGCTCTTCTTCATGCAGCTGATGGGCTACTCCATCAACCTGCTGACGCTGCTCGCCATGGTGCTCGCCATCGGCCTGGTGGTGGACGACGCCATCGTGGTGGTGGAGAACATCCACCGGCATATCGAAGAGGGCAAGACGCCCTTCGACGCGGCCATCGAGGGAGCCCGCGAAATCGCCGTGCCGGTGGTCTCCATGACGATCACCCTGGCAGCGGTCTATGCCCCCATCGGCTTCCTCGAGGGCCTGACCGGCGCGCTGTTCCGCGAGTTCGCCCTGACCCTGGCCGGCGCGGTGATCATCTCCGGCATCGTCGCCCTGACCCTGTCGCCGATGATGTGCTCCAAGCTGCTGCGCCACGACGAGAACCCCTCGGGCCTGGCGCACCGCCTGGACGTTATCTTCGAGCGCCTCAAGCAGCGCTACCAGCACGCCCTGCACGGCACCCTGAACACCCGCCCGGTGGTGGTGGTGTTCGCGGTGATCGTGCTGTGCCTGATCCCGGTGCTGCTGAAGTTCACCAAGAGCGAACTGGCCCCGGACGAGGACCAGGGCATCGTCTTCATCATGTCCAAGGCGCCGCAGCCGACCAACCTGGACTACCTGAACAGCTATACCCAGCAGTTCGTGGAGATCTTCAAGTCCTTCCCCGAGTACTACTCGTCGTTCCAGATCAACGGCTTCGACGGCGTGCAGTCCGGCATCGGCGGCTTCCTGCTCAAGCCCTGGAGCGAGCGCGAACGCACGCAGATGGAGTTGCTCCAAGACGTCCAGGGCCGGCTCAACCAGATCCCCGGCCTGCAGATATTCGGCTTCAACCTGCCGTCGCTGCCGGGCACGGGTGAAGGCCTGCCCTTCCAGTTCGTGGTCAACACCCCCAACGACTACGAGTCGCTGCTGCAGGTGGCCGAGCGCATCAAGGCCCGCGCCATGGAGTCCGGCAAGTTCGCCTTCCTCAACGTCGACCTGGCCTTCGACAAGCCGGAAGTGGTGGTGGATATCGACCGCGCCAAGGCCGCACAGATGGGCGTGTCCATGGAGGACCTGGGCTCCACCCTGGCCATCCTGCTGGGCGAAGGCGAGATCAACCGCTTCACCATCGACGGTCGCAGCTACAAGGTGATCGCCCAGGTGGAACGCGCCTACCGCGACAATCCGGGCTGGCTGAGCAACTACTACGTGAAGAGCGAAAGCGGCGCCATGGTCCCCCTGTCCACCCTGATCAGCGTGCATGACAGCGCCCGGCCGACCCGCCTCAAGCAGTTCCAGCAGCTGAACTCGGCGATCATCGAAGGCGTGCCCATGGTGAGCATGGGCGAGGCCATCGATACAGTGACCCGGATCGCCCGCGAGGAAGCCCCGCGCGGCTACGCCTTCGACCACGCCGGCGCCTCGCGCCAGTTCGTGCAGGAAGGCAGCGCGCTCTATGTCACCTTCGGCCTGGCCCTGGCGATCATCTTCCTGGTGCTGGCGGCGCAGTTCGAAAGCTTCCGCGACCCGCTGGTGATCCTGGTGACCGTGCCGCTGTCCATCTGCGGTGCGCTGATCCCGCTGTTCCTGGGCTGGTCGAGCATGAACATCTACACCCAGGTGGGCCTGGTAACCCTGATCGGCCTGATCAGCAAGCACGGTATCCTCATCGTGGAGTTCGCCAACCAGCTGCGCCGGGAGAAAGGCCTGCCCCCCCGCGAGGCGGTGGAGGAAGCCGCCGCCATCCGCCTGCGCCCGGTACTGATGACCACCGCGGCCATGGTGTTCGGCATGGTGCCGCTGATCATCGCCGCCGGTGCCGGGGCAGTGAGCCGCTTCGACATCGGCCTGGTGATCGCCACCGGCATGTCCATCGGCACGCTGTTCACCCTCTTCGTCCTGCCTTGCATCTATACGTTGCTGGCGAAGCAGGACCTGCAGCCGAGCGGGCAGGTGGCGGCCAGCCATTGAACCCAGGTGTGATGAACCAAGCCCCGCGATCGCGGGGCTTGGTTTTTGCGGCGCACACTACTACTCCCCGGATTCTATCCGGGCTACGGGCTTCCTTTCCGTAGGGTGGACCACGCTTCACCGGTCCACCAACCGTCCTTCATCCGAGCACCCCAGGTGGAGATGAAAGGCGATATACGCCCTACGATGATCGCCCAACAAAAAACCCCGCTCTCGCGGGGTTTCCTGTGAATCCTGTGCTTATTCCTGGCCGCGCAGTCCCTGGGACAGGCCGAACATGAAAAGCAGCAGATTGTGGTCAGGCCTGACCTGCTCCTTGAGCCGCGCATTAGGCGGCAAGGGGCAGTAGCCCAGCCCATTGACGCTGACTACTGAAGGCGAAGGTTCATGCCAGGCAGCCACCGCCAATGAGGCCACTCCCAAGGCGCCGGCGAGGAACAAAGCTCGCGTGACTTCTAACTTCATGATCGCAACCCCTTGATAGCGCTGCCAAACGCTGCTTCATAACCCTAGTCCAGTAACCTTCAGTCCGCCTCATCCGGTGACGAATGGCGCCTAAACTGCCACAGGCCGCCCCCCGGCGCTTGACCACTCGACGGTCGGTCCCGGCCCTGGGGTGGTCCGGTCGGGCCTCTCGCGGGCACTCGCGGCTGCCTTGCGCAGGACACCAGTACATCCCGGCGAAGGCCGTGAGGGTAGCGGCCAATTGTTGCAGGAAGAGGTACCTGTCCCGCCGCTACGGACCAGTTCGCCTCGAGCAGCTCGATCGGCGCGAACCGGCTCTCCCACAAGGACGGTCCCAGGGTACTCAGGCCCTGGTCGAAGACTGGTCAAAGGAAAGTGAAAAAAGCGTCAAGGCGCGAGGTCGGGCCGCCCCATCAAGTCCACTTCGAAGCGGCAACCGGTGGGTTCCACCGCGCTCAGCCTGACGGTCCAGCCCTGGTTGTCGCAGATCCGCTGCACCAGCGAGAGCCCCAGTCCCAGGCCGTCGCCACGCCGCGCGGGGCCGCGGACAAAGGGCTGGAACATGGCCTCGCGGTCCGCTTCGGGAATGCCGACACCACTATCCTCCACCACGAACCCTCGATCCTTGAGCACCAGGCGAATGCTGCCGTTGTCGGTGTAGTGCAGTGCATTGCGCAGCAGGTTGCCCAGTACCGAGCGCAGGAAGGAGGCGTTGTAACGTTCGTCCTGCAGCGGGCCGGACTGGTACTCGAATCGCAGGCCCTTGTGCTCGATGGGCTCGCGCCACTGGCTGGCCAGGTCGTCGGCGACGCTATTGAGACTGGCCAGCGGCGCCAGTCCGGCCGCGTCACGCTGGGAACGCGCCAGCATCAGGAAGGTCTGCACCAGGTCACGCATTTCCTCGGTAGCGCGGGCGATCCGCTGTACCTGGTTGCGCGCCCGCTCGTCGAGGCTGGGGTTTTCCACCAGCAGCTCGCAGGAGCTGGCCAGCACCATCAGCGGCGTGCGCAATTCATGGCTGACGTCGCTGGTGAACAGCCGCTCGCGGTTGAGCACCTCATGCAGGCGGCCCAGGGTGTCGTCGAAGGCCTGGGCCAACTGGCCCACTTCGTCAGCGGCATAGTCCGGCGCCAACGGCGGCGCCATGCCCAGCAGCTGGTCGCGATGGCGCACCTGGCCGGCCAGGCGCACCACCGGCTCGATCACCTTGCGCGCAAGCAACCAGCCCAGCAGCAGTGCCAGCAGCACGCTGAGGCCGAAGCCGACCATCACCACCCGGTAGAGCACCTGCTCGCGAGCCTCGAAGTCGCTCTGGTCCTGCAGCATGATGTAGCGGCGGCCATCGGTCTCGCGCACCAGGGCATGGTAGGAGTTCTCGCCCTCGAAGACCTCGTGGAAACCCGGCTCCAGAAGCCCCAGGTTTTCCGGAATGAAGTGGGGCGCAGGGCCCGCGCTGCTGTAGAAGCGGGTGTCGCTGTCCAGGCTCGGCGAACGGCCCTTGGCGAGATTCTCGCTCAGCACCCGGTTGAGTTCGTTGTTCAGGTCGCGGGAGATCAGTTGCTCCTCGATCAGGTGCACCACCTCGATGATGCCCACCGCGAAGGTTCCCCCCACCAGGCTGGTCATCAGCACGAAGGCGATGAGGATCCGCCGCGCCAGGCTCTGCCTAAACTCCATCGGCGGACTCCGCCAGGCGGTAGCCCAGCCCGTGCAGGGTGTGCAGCAGCGGCTTGCCGAAGGGCTTGTCAATCACCTGGCGCAGTTGGTGGATATGGCTGCGCAGGCTGTCGCTGTCAGGACAATCGTCGCCCCAGAGGGCTTCTTCCAGCGCCTCGCGGCGCACCAGGTGCGGGCTCTTCTGCATCAGCACGGCGAGCAGCTTGAGGCCGATGGGGTTGAGCTTGAGCGACTTGCCGGCGCGGCTGACTTCGAGGGTATCCAGGTCATAGCTGAGATCCGCCACCTGCAGGGCGCGCTTGCCGCCACCCTGGGAGCGGCGCAGCACGGCCTCGATGCGCGCCGCCAGCTCGGACAGGGCGAAGGGCTTGAGCAGGTAATCGTCGGCGCCGGACTTGAAACCCTGCAGGCGGTCGTCCAGGGCATCGCGGGCGGTGAGCATGATCACCGGGGTATCGCGGCGGGCCTCCTCGCGCAGGCGACGGCACAGGTTGTAGCCGTCCAGCCCCGGCAACATGATATCGAGCACGATCAGGTCGTAATGCTCATTGCTGGCCAGGTGCAGGCCGGACAGGCCGTCCTGCGCGCAGTCGACGGCATAGCCCTTGAGCTCGAGGAAGTCGGCCATGTTGGCCAGGATGTCGCGGTTGTCTTCGACTAGCAGGATCCGCATCGCCTCCACTCCTTGTATCGATCCTTGGATGGCAGGCTTCGATGATACGGCGGAAAAGCGATGAAGGCTGAACGCTGAACGAGTGTTCCCCTGTCTCCGCGCCGAGTCCCAGTCCCCGCTTTTCGTCCAGCCTCTAGCCTTCAGCGCTCTTTTCGGCCCCTTAAATGAAGAAGCCCCGCACGGGGCGGGGCTTCGGATGGCCGGGTGGCTTACATCATGCCGCCCATACCGCCCATGCCGCCCATGTCAGGCATGGCCGGAGCAGGCTTGTCGTCAGCCGCTTCGGCAACCATGGCCTCGGTGGTGACCATCAGGCCGCCGATGGAGGCAGCGGCTTGCAGAGCGGAACGGGTGACCTTGGCCGGGTCCAGGATGCCCATCTCGATCATGTCGCCGTATACGCCGGTGGCGGCGTTGAAGCCGAAGTTGCCGGAACCTTGCTTGACCTTGTCGACCACTACGCTCGGCTCGTCGCCGGCGTTGGCCACGATCTGGCGCAGCGGGGCTTCTACAGCGCGACGCAGCAGGGCGATACCGACGTTCTGGTCGTCGTTGTCGCCTTTCAGGCCTTCGATGGCCTGCAGGGCACGTACCAGGGCCACGCCACCGCCAGGAACCACGCCTTCTTCGACGGCGGCACGGGTAGCGTGCAGGGCGTCTTCAACACGGGCCTTCTTCTCTTTCATCTCGACTTCGGTAGCCGCACCGACCTTGATCACGGCAACACCGCCGGCCAGCTTGGCCAGACGCTCTTGCAGTTTCTCCTTGTCGTAGTCGGAGGTGGTTTCCTCGACCTGCTTGCGGATCTGGGCAACGCGGGCTTCGATGTCAACCTGGGCGCCAGCGCCGTCGATGATGGTGGTGTTTTCCTTGCTCAGCACGACGCGCTTGGCGTTACCCAGGTGCTCCAGGGCAGCGCTTTCCAGGGAGAGGCCGACTTCTTCGGAAATCACGGTGCCGCCGGTCAGGATGGCGATGTCCTGCAGCATGGCCTTGCGGCGGTCGCCGAAGCCCGGAGCCTTGACGGCCGCGACCTTGACGATGCCACGCATGTTGTTCACCACCAGGGTGGCCAGGGCTTCGCCTTCCACGTCTTCGGCGACGATCAGCAGCGGGCGGCCGGCTTTGGCGACGGCTTCCAGCACCGGCAGCATTTCGCGGATGTTGGAGATCTTCTTGTCGACCAGCAGGATCAGCGGGCTTTCCAGCTCGGCGACCATGGTGTCCGGCTTGTTGATGAAGTAGGGGGACAGGTAGCCGCGGTCGAACTGCATGCCTTCCACGACGGACAGCTCGTTCTCCAGGCCCGAGCCTTCTTCAACGGTGATCACGCCTTCCTTGCCGACTTTTTCCATGGCTTCGGCAATGATCTCGCCGATGGACTCATCGGAGTTGGCGGAGATGGTGCCTACCTGGGCGATGGCCTTGGTGTCGGCGCAGGGCTTGGCCAGCTCTTTGAGCTGGGCAACGATGGCGACGGTGGCCTTGTCGATGCCGCGCTTGAGGTCCATCGGGTTCATGCCGGCGGCAACGGCCTTCAGGCCTTCGTTGACGATGGCCTGGGCCAGGACGGTAGCGGTGGTGGTGCCGTCACCGGCGGCGTCGTTGGCCTTGGAGGCAACGTCTTTCACCAGTTGGGCGCCCATGTTTTCGAACTTGTCTTTCAGCTCGATTTCCTTGGCGACGGAAACGCCATCCTTGGTGATGGTCGGAGCGCCGAAGCTCTTGTCCAGAACCACGTTACGGCCTTTCGGGCCGAGGGTGGCCTTGACGGCGTCGGCCAGTACGTTCACGCCGACCAGCATTTTCTTGCGAGCGGAATCGCCAAATTTGACTTCTTTAGCAGCCATGTTGATTGATCCTCAATTCTTTTGTGTTTAGACGGAGATTCGCGGAGCTCAGGCTTCGACGACGGCGAGGATTTCGTTCTCGCCCATCACCAGCAGCTCTTCGCCATCGACCTTGATGGTGTTGCTGCCGGAGTACGGGCCGAACACCACCTGGTCACCGACCTTGACGGCCAGCGGACGCACTTCGCCGTTGTCCAGCAGGCGACCGGTGCCGACAGCGACGACTTCGCCACGGTTCGGCTTCTCGGCGGCCGAGCCCGGCAGCACGATGCCACCAGCGGTTTTGGTCTCTTCTTCGCTGCGACGGATGACGACGCGGTCATGCAGAGGACGAAGCTTCATTGTCGATCTCTCCCAATAGTGTTGTCTTTCGACCGGTGCGCGCACCGGTGGGTTGCTAATGTCCGGCGGGGCCGGTTGCGGCGCGTCAGGCACGCCGCAGGAATTTGACCTGCCGTTGGGCAGGAAACCTTTCGGTGACCGATACATAGGGGCGCCCGGGAGTATTTCAAGGGCCCCCTACAAAAAAATTGCAGCTTTAGCGGTCGCGGCGCTCGTATTCGCCTTCGATCACATGCGGCCGGGCCTGACCGCTGCGCGCGGCCAGGTCGTCGGCGAAGGCGCGCTGGCGCTGGGCCTGGATTTCCAGGCGCTGGCGCAGGCTGCGGATCATCATCCGGCGGGTGAAGGGAATCAGGCAGAGCAGGCCGAAGATATCGCTGATGAAACCCGGCAGCAGCAGCAGGCCGCCGCCGACGGCGATCAGCAGGCCTTCGAGCATTTCCTGCTCGGGCACCTCGCCACGGGCCAGTCGCTCACGGGCGCGCCAGGCGGTGGCGACGCCCGCGACCCGCAACAGCACGCTGCCGAGGACCGCGGTGCCCACCACCAGCAACAGCGTGGGCAGGACACCGATCACGCTGCCGACCTGGATGAGGACAGCCAGCTCGATCAGCGGAAAGAGCAGGAACAGAAAGAGAAAAGCGCGCATCAGGGGGTTCCTTGGAGGAAGAACAGCTTCCGATACCCCACTACATGAAGCCACCCTCCCGCCAATTCAAGCCTCGACCGTTCCGCCGGTCGGCCAGGATTCGGCGCGAGCCAGCTGTACCAGGGCCTGACGTACAGCGCCTGGGTTGTTACAGGATGTTGGGAACGGAAGCCAGTGAAGCGTCTGACCAATACGTAGGTGAAAACCTTCAGTGTCGATCCCGACCATTTCCGCCGCCGGCTCTTTCGGCAACCCGGCCAGATCCACGTAATGCGCGATGGCGTTGGCGTGGTCGCTGTTCATGTGCTCCAGCATGCTGATTTCCGCCTCTCCGGCGAAGGCGTTGGCCAGCACCAGTCGGTCCACCCAGTGGATGGCGCCGAAGCCGCCAATGAAGCGGGCGCGCACCGGTTCCAGACGCCAGAAGTCGAAATCGTGGGTGCGGTGGTAGTCCACGGCCTGGGGAAAGTATCGGTAGTAGCGGGTGGCGGCAGCGTCCACCTCGGCTTCGTCGCTGATCTGCCGCGCCTCGGCCAGCAGGGTCAGGCGCCCGGCGGCCTGGACGTCCTCGGCGCCGCGCTCGCCCACCAGCAACGAGCATTTCGCGTCCTTCTGCAGGTTGTGGGTGTGCTGGGCGATACGGCTGATCAGGATCAGCGGGCGGCCCTCTGGATCCAGGCAATAGGGCACCACTGATCCGAAAGGAAAGCCCGGCATGGCCTTGGAATGGGTGGACAGCACCCCGCGGTATTCCTTGAGCAGCAATTCTCGTGCATGCTTTGCGGCTTTCACGCTCACCATATGACTCCTCGCAGAGAATCCGTCGAAAACGGACGAGCGCCCAGAATAACGGTTAAACGGCGCCAGCGGGGGCAAAGCGAAGCATATTCGAGGGGATTCACATGCAACTCAAAGACAAGGTCATCATCATTACCGGTGGCTGCCAGGGCCTCGGCCGCGCCATGGGTGAGTATCTGGCGGCCAAGGGCGCGAAACTGGCCCTGGTGGACCTGAACCAGGAGAAACTCGATGAGGCCGTGGCCGCCTGCAAGGCTGCCGGTGGCGACGCCCGTGCCTACCTCTGCAACGTCGCCGTTGAGGAGCAGGTGACCCACATGGTCGCCCAGGTGGCCGAGGACTTCGGCGCCATCAACGGCCTGGTGAACAACGCAGGTATCCTGCGCGACGGCCTGACCATCAAGGTCAAGGACGGCGAAATGACCAAGATGAGCCTGGCCCAGTGGCAGGCGGTGATCGACGTCAACCTGACCGGTGTCTTCCTCTGCACCCGCGAAGTCGCGGCCAAGATGATCGAACTGCAGAACGAAGGCGCGATCGTCAACATCTCCTCCATCTCCCGCGCCGGCAACATGGGCCAGGCCAACTACTCCGCGGCCAAGGCCGGCGTCGCTGCCGACACCGTGGTCTGGGCCAAGGAACTGGCACGCTACGGCATTCGCGTGGCCGGCGTGGCGCCGGGCTTCATCGAGACCGATATGGTCGCCAGCATGAAACCGGAAGCCCTGGAAAAGATGACCTCCGGCATCCCGCTCAAGCGCCTGGGCAAGCCTCTGGAAATCGCCCACTCGGTGGCCTACATCCTGGAGAACGACTACTTCACCGGTCGTGTCCTGGAGCTGGATGGCGGCCTGCGCATGTAAGGCTCGGCACCATGAAAAAGCCCCGCATCGCGGGGCTTTTTCGTTTCAGCCATTTGTGGGAGCGATTTCAATCGCGATCCACCGCCCCCTCCCCACACACCGGCAATGCCTTGCACTGGCCCTTGCCGGTGGCCGCGGCGCCCAGCGGCACCGCCAGGCGCGAATCGTCGGGCGCCAGCTGCCGGGCACAGGCGCGAGCCTGGCCGGCCTGGGCCGTGCAGCCCTTCTCGTTGAGCACCTCGGACAGGTTGAACCAGCCCAGGGCATAGTCCGGCTTGCGCTTCAGGCTTTCCCGCAACGCCCGCTCGGCACCGTCGCGGTCGCCGTCGGCATAGCGCGCATTGGCCAGGGCGAAGAGCGGCAAGGGCTCATCCGGCCAGTGCTCCGCTGCGGTGCGATAGGCGCGCTCCGCCACCGGTCGCTGGGCGGTTTCCTCCAGGTCGCTGGCCGCCTTGAGCCAGGCTTCCAGGCGCGCGTCGGCAGGCAGGCGATCCGCCGGCACGGTCACCACGGCCCAGCGCTCGGCCCGCTGCCAGGTGCGGTCGAAGCTGCGCAGATCGGTGACCCAACGCTTGGTGGTGCCCGAGCGCAGTACCAGCTTCCCCCTCGTCCGGTCGAAGCCCACGACCACCGCGAAATGCCAGCGCGGCAACCAGTCCAGGCCGAGGTTCTGCATCACCAGTACCGGATTGCCGGCCGCCACCTGGGCCAGCAGCGCGTCCAGGTTCTGTTCCAGCGGATACACCAGCATGCCGTGCTGGCGTGCTGCAGCCACCAGTTCCAGCTTCAGGCTGCCCTGCCGCGCCGGCAGGTAGACCTTGGGTTCCAGCGCCTCGGGTGAGGTCTTCACGCCACGCTGCACCAGCACGGTCGCCAGCGCGGCGGGGCCGCACTGGTAGATCTCCTGGGGGTAGAAGGGCGTCTGGACCAGCTCCACGCGCGCAGGAAGACGGTCGCTCTGCGGGGACAGCAGCGGTTGCTGCCCCGCGCAGCCGGACAGGATCAGGACCAGAGCGACCAGCCAGGCGCGCATCAGTTGATGCACTTGATGAAGCTGAAGATGTCAGTGGCGCAGAGCATGTCGGTGATGATGAAGATCACCAGGAACAGCACGATGATGCCCACCCAGCCCCCCGCCGGCTCCTGCTCCAGGCGCTGGTTGAACTGCTGCAGCTCGGCCGGCGTCAGGCTGGCGATACGCGCCTCCACCTGCTCGCGCGGCACCCCGAGGGATTCGAGCTTCTGCTGCACCTGCCTGTCATCGAGCATGGCGCGCAACTGGGCCTGGTCGACCGGCTGGTGTTGCGGCTGTTGTTGTTCCTGCATGGCCTGCGGCGTGCCGATCATGGCTGCCTGGGCCATGGGCATCTGGGCGAGGAAGACGAACTGGCTGGCAATCAGGAAGGACGCCAGGCGGCGATTGCAGGGACGCGAAAGCATGGTTGTTTCTCCAGGATTTGTTAGCAATTGACCACACGTCGGTTTTTAGGGTTCCAGTCAGCTGACGCGCAAGCTGTGGATTTCTTCACGTTATTCAGATTATTGCTGAAATCCGGCGGGCAAATAAAATTGCGAAACATTCCCACTTTCCTCCGGTTCCAACGCCGTCGCCCGGGCTGTCTGCAGCGCCGAGCTGTTCGACTACCACGGCCGTGGCCGGCCCCACAGCCTGAGCGACAGCGTGGAGTTCTGAGCTAGGGGTCGCTTCTGGAGGAGCGAGTTCATTCGCGAAATGGGCCGGCACCGAGCCGGCCTGGTACTTCCCTCTCCCCCGGCCCCTATGCCTTTCCTGTAGGGGCGAATTCATTCGCCAAGCGGGCCGCAGGTCCGCCCCGCATGGGTATCGCTTCGCTCAACCCATCCTACGAAGCCTTCTGTGTGCGAATTCATTCACGAAATGGGCCACGAGCTTGCCTGTCGCTTCCCTCTCCCCCGGCCCCTATGCCTTCCCTGTAGGGGCGAATTCATTCGCCAAGCGGGCCGCAGGTCCGCCCCGCATGGGTATCGCTTCGCTCAACCCATCCTATGAAGCCTTCTGTGTGCGAATTCATTCGCGAAATGGGCCACGAGCTTGCCTGTCGCTTCCCTCTTCCCCGCCCTGCAATCCCACTCAATAGGACACCGTCTTGTCCTTCGGACCGATATTCCAGCGGAACCAGTCGTCCAGCATGGTCTTCTCGTAGCGCAGGCTGTCGTTGCTGAAGTAGGAGTTGCCGTGCTGCAGGTAGGTCTGGTCGATCACCGTGGCGTCGCGGCTGACCAGGGTCTTGCCGTCCTGCTCCAGGCTGTAGTGCAGTTTGATCCGCGGCCAGGTCACCTCGCGCATGAAGCGCACATCCTGGTAGTTCACCCGCCAGGGCTCGTACCGGCCGGCCAGGTCGATGTCGAGGATGTCCACCTTAAGGGTCTGCCCGGGCTGCAGGTAGCGCTTGCCCAGCTTCTCGATATGGGCCTTGAGGTCCTTCAGCACGAAGTCATCCGCACCGCGGCCGTAGTCGCGATACAGGCGTGCGTCACTGTACTTCTCCGGATGGGTGAAGCTGACCTCGGTTGTGGATGCCAGCGCGGCCGGGGAAAGGATCAGCACGGCCAGCACGATGAGGGGCAGCGTGGGTCGCATGGAACACCTCCTCACGGTGATGCGGGGCTCACCGCCAGAATCAGTGTACGCCCGTCGTTGCGAACGGGAAGCAGCACCAGTCGAGCGGCTCAGAACAGCGCCAACGCGCCGCCGCCCAGGGGCAGCAGGGCCACCAGGGGCAGGACCCAGCGGGTCTTCCAGGCCAACAGGACGGCCAGCAGGAGGCCGGCGAGCATCAGTTGGCAGAGCCAGATCACGCCGCCGATTTCCCCGCCCAGTTCCTCCCGGGCCAGAATGAGCGCGCCCACCATCGCCAGCACCGCGCCGACTCGCAGCGAGCGGCTGCGGGCCGCACCGGGAGCACCATCGAAGACCAGCTTGTGCTGGCGCGACATGGCCAGCGCCAGGCCGGTCATGGCCAGGTAGCAGAAGGCGAAACTCAGGACCAGCATCAGGCGCTCTCCTTCGCCAGTCGACGACGAACCCGTTGCGCCTTTTCCACCTGGGGCTGCGAACGGCGCCAGGCCAGGACACCACAGAGGGCACCGCAAGCGAGCAGGACGAGGTCGATGCCGGCCATGTCCCAGTCGCTCCGGCCCAGGGTCGCCAGCAGGCTGCCCTCGGGAGTGACCAGCGCATTGAGCAGCGGCAGGCCGAGGCCCAGCACGGCCACGGCCAGCAGCATATCGCGGGCGACCTTGCCGCTGTTGCGGCGCAGGATCGCCCATACCGCTACCAGCAACCAGGTGCCGACGAATATCCAGGTCTCCGTGGCGGCACGCTCGGCCATGCCGGCCGGCAGCAGGCGATTGCCATAGAGCAGGCCCAGGCTGGCGATGGGCAGGCCACCGACCACCGCACCGTTCAGCGCACGCACCAGACCGATACCGTGGCCACCGCGAGACTCGCGCTTGCGCAGCCAGACCTGCAGGCCGGCCACCAGCATGGCGCAGCCCATCAGGCCGAGCAGCAGGTAGAGGGCGCGGACGGCCTGCCCGCCGAACTGCGCCATGTGCAGATTGGTCAGCCAGGCGTAGCTGGCGTAGCCGGGGCTGTAGGGCTTCTGCTCGTGGAGCAGCTCCCCGCTGACGGCGTCGTAGGACAGGGTCCACTGGAAGTCGACTATCCGTGAGCGGTCATAGCGGCGGATATCCACCACCGCGGCGGCGTCTCCCGGATGGTGCACGCTGATCCAGCCGGTCTCGTCGCCGCCCCAGCGGCGATGGGCGTCCGCCAGCAGGCCGTCGAGGGATACCGCCGGCGGCGCCGGACGCTTCACCTCCTCACGGTGGTAGGCACCCATGGTGTCGTTGAAGAAGGCCTCGGCATTGCCCTTGTAGGCCAGCTGGATACCGGCGGGCATGTAGAAGCTCATGAAGATCGCCAGGCCGGTGTAGGCGATGACCAGGTGGAACGGCAGCCCCACCACGCCGAACAGGTTGTGGGCATCGAGCCAGGCGCGCTGGCCGTTGGCATCCGCACGCAGGGTGAAGAAGTCCTTGAAGATGCGCCGGTGGATGATGATGCCGCTGACCAGCGCCACGAGCATGAACATGGCGGCGACGGCGACGATATACATGCCGATGGTGCCGGCGTTGAGGTCGTAGTGCAGGGTGAAGAAGAACAGCCCGCCGACGGTTTCCGGCATGGGTTCGCCGCTGGCCGGGTCGAGGGCGAAGCGCACGAAGCCGCTCTCGTCGGCGGGCTCGTAGCCGGCCCAGTAGAAGGGCTCGCGCTCGCTCGGCGGACGGATCCAGATGGCATGGGCATCCGGCGCCCTGGCCAGCAGGGCGGCACGCACCAGGTCGAGGGTCAGACTGTGGCCGGTGGGCTCGTGCAAGTCCGGGCGCATCCAGCGTTCCAGCTCCTTGTCGAAGCAGGCGATGCTGCCGGCGAAGAAGATCACGAAGAGCAGCCAGGACGGCAGCAGTCCGCCCCAGGTATGCAGCCCCGCCATGGATTGGCGCAGGTTCATGGGCGGACTCCGAAATCGCCGGGCAGGCAGGCCGCCATGGCCAGCACGGCGGCCAGTCCGGCCAGCATCAGCCAGGCGCGTCCGGCCGAACGGGCGCCAAAGGCATAGATGATGGCGGTGGTATAGACGGCGAAACTGGCCAGGCTGGCGAAAACCACCCGGTCACTGCGCATCAGCGGCAAATGGACGGACAGGAAAGCCGTGGCCGCATAGGCCAGCGCATATCCGCCGATTATCGCCGCCAGCACCCGTGCGGTCAGGCTCCAGCGCATGGGGGTAGTGGCTTTGCTCAAGTTGGTACCTTCATCGAGGGGCGACCCTGGCTGGATCCCCCGGAAAAAGACTTGAGAATTATTTACATTGGAATCCGAATTGCAACTGAGATTTTATATCGACTGTGCCGGAGCGACCTTATCCAGGCTATCCGCGACATCCGGTCGGACAAGGCATGGCCGCTGGTCATTGCGGTTCGAACTTTGCAGTTCTCCTGACGTCCATCGACACATCGCTCGATCAACCAGGTGACAGGCCATGTACAACCCCTTCCAGATCCTTACCGAAGCTTTCCAGGCCGAATACCGGGTCAACCTCAGCCTTGAAAGCCAAGGCGGCAACATCATGCTGACCCTGGCCAACGAAAGCGGCGTGGTGGCGCGGCGCATGATCAGCGCGGCCCAGCGCAACGACCCGGTACGCCTCCAGCGGGTGATCGAGAGCATTCGCCTGGGCATCGCCATCGAGAGCGGCAACAAGGTGGGCGAGTTGCTCACCAGCATGACCGGCGGCCATGTGGCGCCGGTACGCGCGGGACGGGTCAACGCCGCACAGATAGCGCGCATCTGATGCACGCTATCCGTGCACGGGCTCAGGCTTCCTCTTCCGCCTCGACTTGACGACCGAGGCTCCGCCGGCGCGGCGGGGCATCCGTTTGCACGGACGGGAAACGCGAAGAGGCATAGCGCACCACCAGTATGGCCAGGGCCAGCAGCAGGATGGCGCCGGAAACGAACACCGCACCCAGGTCCGGGCGATGGTGGTGCGAAACGTCGGAGATCAGCAGGCGCGTCAGCGCGGTGATCGCCACGTAGATCAGGAAGCGCACCGGCATGTGGTTGGTCTTGAAGTAGATGCCGACCATGGCGCCCAGCTCGAGGTAGATGAACAACAGGAGGATGTCATCGACTGTGATATGCCCCTTCTCCACCATCCCGAGGAAGGCCACCACCGCAGCCCAGGCGGTGATTCCGCCAATGGCGAACAGCGCCAGGTAGTGGAAGCTCTCCACCAGCAGGTTTCCCAGCGACTCGGCCAGGCCATGTACGTTTTCGCGCAATTGTTCAGCCCAGTTGATTTTCACGATACAGCTCCTTGCGACGACGCCCGGATGGTGACGGGGGAAAGTGACAGTGGGGTTATGCAGGATGGGGGCCGCCACCTCTCCCGCGCCACGAGGCAGGTTGTCGCAGCCCTTGCCGGCGAAAGGCTGCGTACTGGACAAGGCCGAGCTACAGCCCGCATAAACGCCGTTCATCCCGAAAAGGAGCTTCGTCATGATCCGCCCGATTCACCCGCGCCACGCCTTGCTCGCCACCCCCATCGCCGCCCGGTTCGCCAACCCGGATGTGGCCATCGAGTTCGACGTGGACAACACCAGGGCCATCGCCAGTCGCAAGCAGGTATTCGCCGCTGCCGCCAAGGACAGGCTGTGGGTCTCCAGCGCCCACCTGCCGTTCCCCGGCCTCGGCCACGTGCACAGCGAAGGCAAGGGCTATGCTTGGGTTCCAGGGGAATACGGGCCGATCCGCAGCGATCGCTGCGGACGGTTGGCAGAAGGAAATATCCTGGAAGCTATTTCCATTTGCCATCATTCCGAATACTGTATGCGTATCCAGTATTTTACAACCAATGAAGGTGAGGGGTGATGAATGGCCGTCGAAGTGGTGTATCGCAGCAGCCGCGATCCGGAGCGCCTGTTCATGGATAAGGCCGAAGCCGACCGTTACGACAAGATGCTCGAACTGGCCGAGTCCCTGGCCGAAGTCCTGCAGAAGGCGGTGCCGTCCCTGAGCGAGCAGCAGGTGGAGGACATCGGCATCTTCATGGCCAAACACCGCGACACCTTCGCCCGCGCCTTCAAGAACCAGCCCGACGCCCTGGCCGAGCTGGAGCTGCCGGGCGAATGATTTTCCCCTGCCCTCCCCCGTTCGTGGGGAGGGTTTCTTTTTCCCGATTGACGCCCGGACCGGGAAGGTCTAGTTTCGCCGAGTCCCCACTTCGGGGGCCTTCACCTCCGGCGAATCCCATGATGCCCAGCGCAAGCGCCCATTCCGCGATGACCACCGATCCCCTCGGTGCACGCGTTCGCGCCTGCCGGTCGCCGATGTCCCCACCTGTCGCACCGCCGCCTGCCGTGCGGGCCGGCTTTCCGCCGCCGCCCCCGTACGCGCTGCTCGGCTGATCCCCAGCCGCTGATACCGCTCCGGCCCTGACCTCGATCGGTCGGCGTTCGCGCGCACCGGAGCCTGTTGCCGCTCACTGACAGGTGAACATTCATGACGTTGGACAAATCCGTCTGGGGCTCGCTTGCCTCGACTTCGCTCTTCGTGCTGCTCTGGAGCAGCGGCGCGATCTTCGCCCGCCTGGGCCTGGACCATGCCTCGCCCTTCGCCTTCCTCACCCTGCGCTTCGCCCTGGCCTGCGGCGCGCTATTGCTGGTCTGCCGATGGCGCCGCCAGGGGCTGCCGGAACGCGGTAGCCGGCTGAAGGTAGCGGGCATCGGCCTGCTGCTGATCGGCGGCTACACCATCTGCTACCTGCTGGCGCTGGATCACGGCCTCACCCCTGGCGTGCTCGCCGCACTGCTCGGGGTGCAGCCCATCCTCACCCTGCTGGTGATGGAACGGCGCTTTCCCCTGGCACGCCTCCTGGGCCTCGCGATCGCCCTTGGCGGGCTGGTGCTGCTGGTGTGGCAGAGCATCGGCCAGGCGCAGGCCTCCACGCTGGGGCTGGTCTATGGCTTGGCCTCCCTGGGCAGCATGACCTTCGGCGCCATCCTGCAGAAGGGCCTCAAGCAATCCCCCCTGCAACTACTGCCCCTGCAATATGGCGCCAGCCTGCTGGCCTGCCTGCTGCTGGTGCCCTACAAGCCCTTCCACTTCGAGGCGACCCTGGACTTCGCCATCCCCCTGTTGTGGCTGGCGCTGGTGATCTCCGTGCTGGCGCAGCTACTGCTCTACCGGCTGATGCAGGCGGGCAACCTGGTGAACGTCACCAGCCTGTTCTACCTGGTGCCGGTGGTGACGGCGGCCATGGACTACCTGTTCCTCGGCAACGTCCTGGCGCCCCTGGGCATGGCCGGGATGGGCGGGATACTGGCCGGCCTGGTGCTGGTGTTCGGGGTGGCTGGACGGAGCACGTGACAAGCAGGCTGCAATGAACCTGTGGGGGCGAATTCATTCGCTGAGGGCTGCGCAGCAGCCCCGGCAGATGAATTCGCCCCCACAAGGAAGTGCAGAACCACAAGCGTGTCAGGGCATCTCCAGCGCTTCCACCAACGCCTTGAGGAAGCGCGCCGCCTCGCCGCCGGTGACGGCGCGGTGGTCGAAGGTCAGGGACAGCGGCAGCACCGGGTGGATCTCCACCTTGCCCTGCCAGGCCACCACTTCATCGCGAATGCCGCCGGCGCCGATGATGGCCACCTGCGGCGGCACCACCACCGGGTTGGCGTAACGGCCGAACAGGGTGCCGAAGTTGGACAGGGTGATGGTGGCGCCCATCATCTCCTGCGGCGGGATGGAGCGCGCCTTCACATCGGCACGCAATCGCGCCATGCCTTCCTTGAGGTCCTCGGCACTGCGTCCGCCCACATTGCGCAGCACCGGCACGAAGAGGCCATCCGGCGTGTCCACGGCTATGCCGAGGTCGAGCCTGTCGTGCTGGCGGATGGATAGCGCGCGACCATCGAACCAGCTGTTGAGGATGGGCTCCGCCTCGCAGGCGACGGCAATGGCCTTGCCGAGGCGGACCAGCGGGTCGCGGGCTTCCGGCCAGCGGTGCAGGTCGGCATCGCCGAAGAGAGTCACCGGCACCACCTCGGCATGGGAGCGCGCCATGTTGATCGCCATGCTGCGGCGCACCCCGCGCAGGCGCTCGCCACCGAAGCTGTCGCGAGCGCTTTGCGCGGCCTGCTCCACATCGGCGCGGGTCACCAGGCCGTCGGGGCCGGTCCCCGCCAGGGCGGCCAGTTCCACGCCCAGCTGCCGCGCCAGCTGGCGCACCGCCGGGGTCGCGCGCGGCGCCAGGTGCTCACGAGTGGAGGGCGCTGCACCGACGAAAAAACTGTCGGCCTGGGCATTGCCCCCACCTTCCAGGCGGCCGACCACGGTACCGGCGTCGGCGTCTTCGCCTTCATAGCCGAGCAGCGGTTCGCCGACGTGGAGGATGTCGCCTTCCTTGCCGAAGGTCCGGGCCACCACGCCGTCGTGGGGCGCCGGAATGTCCACCAGGGCCTTGGCGGTTTCCACCGAAACCAGTAGCTGGTCGGCCTTGACGCTGTCCCCCACCTTCACGTGCCACTGGACGATCTCGGCTTCCTGCAGGCCCTCGCCCAGGTCGGGCAGTTTGAAGTATTTCATCGTGCGCTCCTCGTCTCAGGCGTAGTTCAGCACCAGGTCGCAGGCCGCGAGGATGTCCTCCGGGCTGGGGATGTAGAGCTGCTCCAGGCGATACAGCGGCGGCGGAATGTCCGGCGCGGTGACCCGCTGGATGGGCGCCTGCAGGTCGAGCAGCACGCGCTCGTAGAGGCTGGCGGCGATTTCCGCGCCCACCCCGCAGCTGCGCGGCGCCTCGTGGACTATCACGCAGCGGCCGGTCTTGCGCACCGAGGCCTCCAGGGTGTCCAGGTCCAGCGGCTTGATGCTGGCCACGTCTATCACCTCGGCCGAGACGCCCTGCTCCTCCAGCTTGGCGGCGGCCTGCAGGGTCTCATGGACGCTGGCGCCCCAGCTGACGAGGGTGATGTCCGAGCCCTCGCGCAGGGTGAAGCAGCTGTCCAGCGGCAGGCGCTTGCCGTCGTCGATGATCGGCTGCGGATTCATCCGGTAAAGCCGCGTGGGTTCGAGGAAGATCACCGGGTCCGGGTCGTCGATGGCCGCCAGCAGCAAGCCGTAGGCCCGTGCCGGGGACGAGGGGATGACCACCCGCAGGCCGGGGATGTGGGCGAACAGCGCCTCGGTGCTCTCGCTGTGGTGCTCCGGCGCGCGGATGCCGGCGCCCATGGGGCTGCGCAGCACCATGGGACAGGTCAGCCGGCCGCGGGTGCGGCAGCGGATGCGGCTGGCGTGGGACACCAGGTGCTCCATGGCGGCATAGATGAAGCCGAGGAACTGGATTTCCATGACCGGTTTCAGGCCCTGGGCGGCCATGCCCACGGCGAGGCCGGCGATCATGGTTTCCGCCAGCGGCGTGTCGATCACCCGCTTGAAGCCGAAGCGCTCGCGCAGGCCGAGGGTGGCGCGGAACACGCCGCCGTTGACGCCGACGTCCTCGCCGAGGACCACGACGTTCTCGTCTTCCTGCATGGCGCGGTGCAGGGCCAGGTTCACGGCTTCCAGCAGCGCGCGTTTCTCGGTGGTGGCGTTGAGGTTACTCATGGCGACCTCCCTGCTCGCGGCGTGCGACCCGCTCCATCAGCATTTCCCGCTGATCGCCGAGGGCCGCTGGCCAGCGCGCATAGACGTGGTCGAACACCGCTTCCACCGGCTGGATGCCGGCATTCTCGAAGTTGTCCACAGCCGCCTGCACCTGGCGCTGGCAGTCGGCGATCAGTGCCTGCTCGCGGCCTTCGTCCCAGACCTTGTGGGTGGCGAGAAAGGCCTGCATGCGCTTGATGGGTTCTTCCTGCCAGGCCGCCTTGACTTCCTCGGCGCTGCGGTAGCGGGTGGCGTCGTCAGCGGTGGTGTGGTCGCCCAGGCGGTAACTGATGCATTCCAGCAGGATCGGCCCCTTGCCGTGGCGGGCACGTTCCAATGCCCACTGCACACGGTCGTAGACGGCCAGCACGTCGTTGCCGTCCACCTGCTCGCCGTGGAGGCCTGCGCCGATGGCCTTCTGCGCCAGGGTCGGCGCGCCGCTCTGGATGCGCCGCGGCACCGAGATCGCCCACTGGTTGTTGTTCACCACGAAGACCACCGGCAATTGCCAGGCGCCGGCCACGTTCAGCGCCTCGAGGAAATCGGCCTTGCTGGTGGCGCCATCACCGCAGGTGGTGATCACTGCACGGTGCTGGCCGCGGATCTTGATCGCCGTGGCGACGCCGCAGGCATGCAAAGACTGGGTGGCGATGGGCACGCAGATGGGGAAGTCTTCCTTCGAACGCGGGTCCTGGAAGTCGCTGCCGCGCTCGTCGCCGCCCCAGTAGAGGAGGATTTCCTCCATGCGCACGCCGCGCATCAGTTGCACGGCGGTGTCGCGGTAATAGGGGACCAGCACATCGTCCGCCTGCATCAGGCTGCCGATGGCGACACCTATGGCCTCCTGGCCCAGGGTCGGGGCATAGGTGCCGATGCGGCCGGTGCGTTGCAGCGCCACCGCCTTCTGGTCGAAGAGGCGGGTCAGCACCATGCGCCGGTAGAGTTTGGTAAGCAGGTTGAAGTCGTCGGCCCAGGCCGGCAGCTCGCCGACCAGCCGCCCCTCGGGGTCGAGGAAACGCGTGTAGGGCAGTTCGATCCGATTGGACATGGCATCACTCCTCACACCTTTTGGGTGCCTGTACAGGGCCCGGGGCTTGTGACTCCGGGTATGTGCTGGCCGGGCCGCTGGTTGGCAGCCGTTCAGCCGAACAGCAGGCGCTCGGCCAGGGCGTCGGCGACCCGTGCGGGGGATCGTTTGTCAGCCTGGGCGTGCGCGTAGATCTCCGTGAGGCGCTGGCTGATCCGCGACAGGTGCGCGGTGATCGCCGGCAACCCCTCGCCCTTGTGTTTGAGGGCGACGTAGATGAGCCCGCCGGAATTGATCACGTAGTCCGGCGCATAAAGGATGCCGCGCGCTTCCATCTCGTCGGCGATATCGGTGCTGGCGAGCTGGTTGTTGGCCGCACCAGCCACCGCCGCGCAGCGCAACTGGCCGACGGTCTGGGAATTGAGCACGCCGCCCAGGCCGCAGGGCGCGAGAATGTCGCAGGGTGTGGTGAGCAGCGCGTCGCTGGCCACCGGATGGGCGCCGAGCTGTTCCACGGCGAGCTGCACGCGGCCGGCATCGAGATCGCTGACCAGCAGTTCCACACCCACCGCGTGGAGCTGCTCGGCCAGGGCGTAGCCCACATGGCCAAGGCCCTGGACGGCGACACGCAGGCCTTCCAGGTCGTCGCTTCCGAGGCGCGCATGGGCGGTGGCGCGGATTCCGGCGAAGACCCCGAGGGCGGTGTGCGGCGAGGGATCGCCGGCGGCCGTGGTACTGGTGACGTGGCGGGTCTGCTGGGCGATGCAGTCCATGTCGGCACTGGAGGTACCGCTGTCCACCGCGGTGATGTAGCGGCCGCCCAGGGACTCGATCATGCGCCCGAAGGCCTCGAACAGCGCCGCGCGGTTATCCACATGGGCCGGACGGATGATCACCGCCTTGCCGCCACCCTGGTCGAGACCGGCCAGGGCGGCCTTGTAGCTCATGCCCTGGGCGAGGCGGATGGCATCGCGGATGGCACTTTCATCATCGGGGTAGGCGAGGTAGCGACACCCCCCCAGGGCCGGGCCGAGACGGGTGTTGTGAATGGCGATGATGGCCTTGAGTCCGGTGGCGGGGTCGTTGGCGAGATGCAGCGCCTCCAGCCGGGCGGTTTCCATCATGGCGAACATGGCGGGCTCCCTTCCTGACTTTAGGGCCAGTATAGGCCGAACTGCAGCACGCGCCCCCTCGCAACCGAACATAAGCCAAGGCACCGAGATAACCGCGGCAAGTGCCACTACTGGACGAAAATCAACCAGTTGGCTACAAGGAAAAAACCCTTCGGAGATACCCCATGGACCCGCGCCAACGCTGTCTGGACTGCCTCGAACGCGAATCGCCGGCGATGCTGGAGGCGGCGCTGTGGATCGCCGCCGAGCACGACCCGCGCCTCGACCCGCAACAGGTCCTGCGCGATTTCGGCGGCCTGCTCCAACTGGTGGCCGCCGGTCTGCCGAACCTGCCACCGGCGGAACTGGCCCAGCCCCTGCTCCGGCGCCTGAACGAGCTGGACTTCCACGAAGATGACGACACGCCCCTGCGCCCACGCGCGGCCCTGCTGCCACAAGTGCTGGCGCGCCGGCGCGGCCAGCCGCTGTCCCTGGCGCTGATCGCCCTGGAACTGGCCGCACGCCTGGGCATTCCCCTGGCCGGGGTCAGCTTCCCTGGTCACTTCCTGCTGCGGGTACCGGGCGCCGACCACCTGCTCGACCCCTGCAGCGGGCGTCGCCTCTATACCCGCGACTGCCGTGACCTGCTGGCACGGGTCCTGGGTCCGCAGACCGAGTTGCAGGCCGTCCACCTGCAGACCGCCAGTGCGGCGGAGATGATCCAGCGCCTGTCGCGCAACCTGCGCCTGCTGCACCAGGAAGCCGGCGAATTCCTCGCCGCGCTGAAGGACGCCGAGCGCGTGCTGCTGCTCGGACCACCGACCATGCACGACCACCTGGCCCGCGCGGACATCTACCAGCGCCTGGACTGCCCCCAGGCCGAGCGCTACGACCTGGAACGCGCCCTGCTGCTCTGCGACAACCCCGCCCAGCATCTGCAACTGGCGCAGCGCCTGCACCGGCTCGGCCAGGTCCAGGCGCTGCATTGAAGCCCTCCGGGGGCTCGGGCATGCTGGCGCGGGACCTGGAACAGTACTTCCAGCGCTCCCAGCCCTACCTCGACCCCGGCCGTACCCGCAACCAGATTTCCTACCTGTTGAACCGGATGCTCGGCCAGAGCTTCTACCAATACGTCAACCAGGCGTGCCTGCAGCATCTGCTCCAGCTGCTGGAGACCGCCGTGCCGCCGGTGCGGATCGACGAACTGGCCTTCAACGCCGGCTTCAACTCCCTGTCGGCCTTCTACCGCTGCTTCCGCCGGCACATCGGGTTTGTCCGCCCAAGGCTTACCTCAAACAACTGCACAAAAGCCTGTAGGGGCGATTTCAATCGCCAAGCAGGCCGAAGGCCTGCCCTGCGAGGCTTCCCAGGGGCAGCTGCGCTGCCCTTGGCGAATGAATTCGCCCCTACAATCCATCTCCCACCCGGACCATCGCATTCCCTGCGTGCCCGCGCACACGACAAACGCCCTGCCAGGCTCTAGCCTTGCCAGCCACGACAACCTGCCAACGGGGACCCGCCTATGCCGAACTGGCGCTCGATCAGCCTGTGGATGGACCAGCTCGATGAAGACCTCGAGCCGCGACCGGCGCTGGCCGGCTCGCTGGAAGTGGATGTGGCGATCATCGGCGCCGGCTACACCGGACTGTGGACGGCCTACTACCTCAAGCGCCAGGCCCCGGAACTGACGATTGCCATCGCGGAGGCGCAGTTCGCCGGCTTCGGCGCCAGCGGCCGCAATGGCGGCTGGCTGATGGGCAACCTGCTGGGCGAGGACCGCGCCCTGGCGCCGCTGCCGGCCGAGGTGCGCCGGGCCTCCTTCGACCTGCTCCACGGCATCCCCGACGAAGTCGCCGAGGTGCTGCAGCGCGAAGCCATCGACTGCCACTACCGCAAGGCCGGCATCCTCTACTGCGCCGCCCGCTACCCGGAGCAGGAGAAACGCCTGCGCGACCAACTGGCGGCCCTGCATGCCGAAGGTCTCTCCGAAGCCGACTACCGCTGGCTCAGCCCTGATGAGCTGAACGGCCAGCTGCGGGTGGCCAATCCCTACGGCGGCATTCACACCCCGCATTGCGCCACCATTCAGCCAGCGCAGCTGGTGCGCGGCCTGGCCCGCGCGGTGGAGCGCATGGGGGTGCAGCTGTTCGAGCAGAGCCCCGTCACGCACTGGCAGCCGGGCCGGGTGCGCACCGCCCAGGGCGAGCTCAAGGCCCATTGGGTGGTGCCCGCCATCGAAGGCTATGCCGCCAGCCTGCCGCCGCTCGGCAAGTACCAGTTGCCGGTGCAGAGCCTGCTGATCGCCACCGAGCCGCTCTCCGACGACCAATGGGCCGAGATCGGCCTGGAGCATGGCCAGGCCTTCAGCGAGAGCAGCCGCCAGGTCACCTATGGCCAGCGCACCGCGGACAACCGCCTGGCCTTCGGCGCCCGAGGCGGCTACCGCTTCGGCGGCCGGTTGCGGGAGAACTTCCAGCTCAGCGATGAGGAGGTCGGCCTGCGCCGCTACCTGCTCGGTGAACTCTTCCCGCAGCTGCGCAACGTGCACATCAGCCACAGCTGGGGCGGCAACCTGGGCATGGCACGGCGCTTCCACCCACACATGCTGGTGGACCGCAGGAACGGCATCGCCCTGTCCGGCGGCTACGGCGGTGAAGGGGTGGGGGCCAGCAACCTGGGCGGGCGCACCCTGGCCGACCTGATCCTCGGCAAGGAAAGCCTGCTGACCCGCCAGCCCTGGGTCCTCGGCGACGGGCCACTGAACCGCCTCGACGCCTGGGAACCGGAACCCTGCCGCTGGCTCGGCTACAACGCCATCATCCGCAGCTTCGTCCACGAGGACCGGGTGCTGGCCGATCCCCACAGCGCGCCCTGGCGCCGCGCCATGGCGGCGAAGCTGGCCGAGCTGATGGAAAGCCTGATGCGCTGAATCCCTGCAGACGCCCTGCTGCTGCCGGCCAACAGCCTGGGGGTGTGGGATGTGAAGATCCTGCGATCATTCGCCGCTGAAACTGCCGTGGCGGCCCTTGCCGGCGCTGAAGGCGCGGGCGCCGGCCAGGGTCTCGCCGCTGCGGATCACCTTCATCCCGCCCTTGAATTCATTGGCGATGGCCGCCTCGAAGGGCAGGTCCCACTGGGCGTAAGCGCTGGCGCGGTCGGCCAGCATGCAGCGCTGGGGAAAGGCAGCGATCGTATGGGCCAGCTCCTCGGCGGCGGCACGCGCCTCGCCCTTGGCCACCACCCGATTGGCCAGCCCCATGGCCAGCGCCTCCTCGGCCCTCACCGGGCGCCCGGTGAGGATCAGGTCCAGCGCCCTGCCCTGGCCGATGATGCGCGGCAGGCGCACGGTGCCGCCGTCGATCAGGGGCACACCGAAGCGCCGGCAGAACACACCGAACACAGCGTCCTCGGCCATCACGCGGATATCCGCCAGCAGCGCCAGCTCCAGCCCACCTGCCACCGCGTGGCCCTCGACGGCGGCGATCAGGGGCTTGTGCAGTTGCATCCGGCTCGGCCCCATCGGCCCGTCACCGTCGGGCTCCAGGCGATTGCGCCGCGCACCGTCCTCGGCCACCGCGCCCAGGTCGGCCCCCGCGCAGAAGGTGCCGCCAGCCCCGGTCAGCACCGCCACCCGCGCTTCCTCATCCAGCTCGAAGGCCCGCAGCGCCGCCGCCAGTGCATCGGCCGTGGGCCTATCCACGGCGTTGCGTACCTCGGGGCGGTCGATGATCAGGGTGGTGACCGGGCCATTCTTCTCGACTCTGATGTTCATGGGGGCTCCTGGAGAACTGTGAATGACGAGCATCCTTGTAGGGGCGAATTCATTCGCCAAGCAGGCCGAAGGCCTGCCCCGATGGGTTCCGCGGGGGCAGCTGCGCCGCCCTTGGCGATTGAAATCGCCCCTACAGTTGATTTACCCGCCGCCATCGCCAATGAAAAAGGCCGGCAACAAGGCCGGCCTTCACCATAGTGCGTCCTCGCGGGAATGTTCAGCCCGCTGGCCGAAGCGCCCCGCTGAACGGCGCGATCAGAGGGCGTACTTCTGCAGGTTGGCCATCATCTCGCGCAGGGCCTCGACGTTGTCCGCCGGGTGCGCGGCCCCCTCGAAATCGCAGATGCGCTGCCAGTTGGCGGCCACGTCCTCGGCGTCGAAGCCGGCCTTGGGGTCGAAGCCGAAGCCCAGGCTGCGCTCCCAGCGCACCTTGCCGATCCAGCCGCCGCCCACCTCGAACAGGCCGGAGGTTTCCTGGCACTGCTCGCTGCCGAGGAACACCACCAGCGGGCTGACCAGCTCGGGCTTGAGCTGCTCGAACACCTGCGGCGGGATCAGGCCTTCGGTCATGCGGGTACCGCCGGTGGGGGCGATGGCGTTGACCAGGATGTTGTTCTTGCGCCCTTCGATGGCCAGGTTGCGGGTCAGGCCGTAGAGACCGAGCTTGGCCATGCCATAGTTGGACTGGCCGAAGTTGCCGTAGATGCCCGAGGTGGACGACGTGAAGATGACCCGGCCGTAGCCCTGCTCGCGCATGTGCGGCCAGGCGGCACGGGTGACCTTGTAGGCGCCTTCGACATGGACCTTGTAGACCAGGTCCCAGTCGGCGTCGTCCATCTTGTGGAAGGTCTTGTCACGCAGGATGCCGGCGTTGTTCACCACCACGTCGACGCGGCCGAAATGATCGAGGGCGGCCTGGACGATCTTCTCGCCGTCGGTCACCGAATCATGGCTGGCCACGGCGGTACCGCCGGCTTCGCGAATTTCCGCCACCACGCGATCCGCTGCCGAAGCGTTGGCGCCTTCGCCGTGAGTGCTGCCGCCCAGATCATTGACCACCACCCTGGCGCCATGCCGGGCGAACAGCAGGGCATGGGCACGACCGATGCCGCCACCGGCGCCGGTGACGATCACGACTTTGTCTTCGAAGCGGATTGCATCGTTCATGGGGGTTGGGCTCCTTGGCAGGCCTGGGTTTGCGCCGAGTCTCGGGCAGCTCGGCCCCGGTCCACAAGAATTGCAGCCGCCATGAATGGTGGCCGATAAGGACGACGCTACTTGATGGGGATGAACAGGCAGCCGTGCGGACGCAGCTTGAACAGCCACCACTGGTAACTGTGGCAGAGCAGGGCCAGCAGCGCCGCGGCCAGGAGCAGGCCGGCGGCGGCGATCCAGGGCCACAGGCAAGGCTCGCTGACCCAGGCATAGCCGGCGCAGCTGAGGCTGCCGATGAACAGCAGGGCCGCCGTGGGCGGACCGAGGGTACGGATCAGGGGATAAAGGAACACCAGGGTTCGAAAGAGCATGGTCGGCCTCGGAGTCGCCGGGCTGCCATCGCCCGGCCAAAGAATGAGGCCGAAAATGCTAGTGCCGTGCCTCCGGTTGCAGGAGACGGTCAGGTCTGAATCGGCTGTGGATATTTCCGTTATCCGTGTCGGTCACGAAAAGCCAGGTAGTGCTCCAACACCTGCTCCGGGGCCTCGGTCTGCGGGTAATGGCCGATGCCCTCCAGCAGCACGGTGTCGGCATCCGGTATCAGTTCCCGGTAGCGCGCCACCATGTGGGCGCCGGAAATGGGGTCCACCGCGCCATCGATCACCCGCAGCGGCACCCCGCCCTTCTGCATGGCGGCCACCCAGCGCTCGCGCTGCTGGCGCCGCTCGGGGATGTAGCGGATCAGCCGATGCATCACCGCCGGACCGTCCTGCTCGGCGATCAGCCGCCAGAAGTCGTCCAGCTCCATTTCGCTGGGCTGGGTCCCGGGCCCGAACACCCGGGCGAAGCTGGCGGCCAGCTTGCGCCGCGAGAACAGTCGCCCCACCAGGCCGCCAAGGGGGCTGAGCAGGAGCTTCTGCACCAGCACCGGCCGGTGGGTTTCCGGGAACAGCCCGCCGTTGAGGAAGACACAGCTGGCCAGTTCCAGGCGTCCCTCGTGGTGCCGTGCCAGCAACTCCTGGGCAACGCTGTCGCCATAATCATGGGCCAGCACATGCACCGGACCGTCGATGCCCAGGTGCGCGAGCAGGGCCTGGTTCAGGTCCGCCTGCTCCAGCAGCCGGTAGTCATGTCCGCGCGGTTTGTCGGAGTAGCCGAAGCCCAGCAGGTCGCAGGCGATGACCCGGAAGCGCCGCGCCAGTGGCGCCCAGAGGTAATGCCAGTCCCAGGAAGCGGTGGGGAAGCCGTGGATCAGCAACAACGGCTCGCCCTCCCCCGCCATCCAGTAGCGGATGCGCTGGCCGCGAAAGACCATCTCCCGCGCCTGGGCGCGCCAGTCACCCAGGGGGATGCCGGCCAACGCCGTCACTGGGCATACCCGGGCATCTGCTGGTCGAGCTTGCGCAGCAGCGCCGGCCAGGGCAGCGCGCCGCCCATGCCCTGGGAGGTCTTCATCACACCGGCGACCATCGCCCGGGCGCCATCGAGGATCTGCTGCGGGATGTGGATGAGTTCGCCGCCACCGGCCTGGGCCATCACCTGGATCTCGCAGGCGCGCTGCAGGGTGAACATGCCGAGGAAGGCGTCGGCGATGCTGCCGAAGGCGGTGAGCAGCCCGTGATTGGGCAGGATCATGAAGTTGGCCTGGCCGAGGTCGGCCTGCAGGCGGGCCTTCTCCTCATGGTGCAAGGCCACGCCCTCGTAACCGTGGTAGGCCAGACTGGCGAGGACGAACAGCGACTGCTGGGACAGCGGCAGCAGGCCATTCTTCTGCGCCGACACGGCGATGCCGGCCGGGGTGTGGATGTGCAGCACGCAACCCACGTCCGGGCGTGCTTCGTGCACCGCGCTGTGGATGGTGTAGCCGGCCGGGTTGATGTCGTAGGGGCTGTCCATCAGCTTGTTGCCGGCCATGTCGATCTTCACCAGGCTGGAGGCGGTGATCTCGTGGAACATCAGGCCGTAGGGGTTGATCAGGAAATCTTCGGTGCCGGGGACCTTGGCGGAAATGTGGGTGAAGATCAGGTCATCCCAGCCGTAAAGGGCGATCAGGCGGTAACAGGCGGCCAGGTCGACGCGGGTCTGCCACTCGGCGGCGGACACCTTGTCCTTGAGGTCGAGCGAAGGGAGGGCTTGGGCGGCGGTCATGGCGAAACCTCGTTGTTGTTGTGTGTCCGACGAGTCTAGCCAGGGGCCGCCGGGACGATAGTCGCCCTGGCGGCCAGCTTGATGGCCTTGCGAGTCAGATCAGGCCTGCCACCAGGGGCGCCGCGAACAGGTTGAGCAGGCCCATCAGCACCATCACCAGGCCGGCCACGGTGCCCTCTTCCCGGCCCACCTCCTGGGCCCGGCTGACGCCCGCGCCATGGGCGCCGACGCCGAACAGCGCGCCACGGGCCAGGGCGCTGCGCAGGGGCAGCCAGCGGATCAGCAGGCCGCCGGCCAGGGCGCCGAACACCCCGGTGAGCATGACGAAGACCGCCGCCAGTTCGGGCACGCCGCCCAGGCCCTGGGCCACCGGCATGGCGAAGGGCGTGGTGATGGAGCGCGGCACCAGCGACAGGCTCACCTGGGACTCCAGCGCCAGGGCGTTGGCCAGCCCCCAGGAGCTGGCGATGGCCACCGCGCTGCCGGCCAGCATACCCAGCAGCAGCGCCGGCCAGTGCAGGGCGAGCAAAGCGCGCTGCTGCCAGATGGGCACGGCGAAGGCCACGGTGGCAGGTCCCAGCAGCAGCATCAGCCAGTGGGTGGCGCCGGCGTATTCGGCGTAGGCGGTGTGCAGTGGTACGGCCACGGCCAACAGCACGGCGGGCACGAGGATCAGCGGCGACAGCAGGTAGCGGCCGGTGCGCCGGTACAGCCAGCGGCTGGCCAGGTAGCCGGCGAGGGTCAGGGCCAGCCAGAACCAGGACATGGGTTCAATGCTCATGGCGCATCCTCCAGCGGCACACCCATTCGACAGTCAGCGCGGTGGCGAGCATCACCAGCAGGGTGCTGGCGCCGATCACCAGCAGGATGCGCCAGCCGTCCTGGCGCAGCAGCGCGCCGTAGTCCAGGAGGCTCATCAGCGCCGGGATGAAGAACAGCAGCATCTCCGCCATCAGCAGGCCGGCGCCCAGTTGCAGCGCCGCCGGCTTCACCCAGCCGCTGGCGAAGGCCGCCAGCAACAGGCCGAGGCCGATCACCCCGCCAGGAATCGGCCAGCCCAGCAGCACCGCGACCTTGCAGCCCAAGGCATAGAGGCCCAGCAGGACAACGAGTTCGGTGGCGAGACGGCAGAAACGGAGCAGGCGGGAGCGATTCATGGCGGTGGTCCTCGGGACTGGTGGCCAGCTTAGGTCCGCGCCTATCATCCCAAAAGCGAATTGTTCGACTTGCAGCCATTCGAGATTGGAATAGCCATGGAATTCCGCCAGCTCCGCAGCTTCGTCGAGGTGGTCCGCCAGGGCGGTTTCACCCAGGCAGGCAAGACCCTGCACGCCACCCAGTCCACCATCAGCAAGCAGGTAGCCCAGTTGGAGCAGCGCCTCGGCGTGCAGCTGCTGGAACGCAGCGGCCCGCACCTGCGCCTCACCGATGCCGGCGCCGTGGTGCTGCGCCATGCCGAGGACATGCTGCGCCAGCGCCAGGACCTGCACAGCGAACTGGACGACCTCAGCCAGCTGCGCCGTGGCGAGTTGCGCCTGGGCTTGCCGCTGCTGGGCGGCGAAGTGCTGTTCGCCGAGCTGTTCGCCGAGTACCGGCGGCGCTACCCGAATATCGTGGTGCGGCTGTTCGAGGGCGGCAGCAAGTTGATGGAGGAGGCGCTGCTGCAGGGCGAGCTGGAACTGGGCGGCAGCCTCACGCCGAGCGATCCCGCGCTGGAGTATCAACCCTTCTGCAACGAGCCCCTGGATGTCCTGCTGCCGGCGGAGCATCCCCTGGCCGAGGAGAACAGCCTGGCCCTGGCGCAGCTGGCCGACTCGCCCTTCCTGCTCTATCAGCAGAGCTTCACCCTCAACGATCGCCTGCTGCTGGCCTGCCGCCAGGCCGGCTTCACCCCGCGCGAGGTGGGCCGCAGCGGCCAGGCGGACTTCCTCGCCGCCCTGGTGGCAGCCGGCCAGGGCGTAGTGCTGCTGCCGCGTATCGTCGCCCGTCCCCTGCAACGCCCCGGCCTGCGCCTGGTGCCATTGCGCGAGCCCGACCTGCGCTGGGACATCGCCTTCGTCTGGCGGCGCGGGGCCTACCTGTCACGGGCGGCGCAGGCGTGGCTGGAGTTGTTGCGGGAGTATTCGCCCCTCGGGCAAGGCTGAGCGGGGACTTGTAGGGGCGAATTCATTCGCCAAGGGCAGCGCAGCTGCCCCAGATGGACCATGAAGGGCAGACCTGCGGTCTGCTTGGCGAATGAATTCGCCCCTACAACAAGACGCCCCCTACAGCAGTTGCGGGTCCAGCAACGGCCAGTCCCGCTGCACCTGCGGATCATCGGCCAGCATGCGGAAGCCGGCGAACTCGAAGCCCGGCGCGACGGTACAGCCCACCAGGGTGTAGGCGCCCAGGGCACGGGCGGCCTGCCAGGCATGGGCGGGCACGGTACGCTGGGGCAGGCTGCCCTCGCCCACCGGGCCGAGGATTTCGCGGCGGACCTCAAAGGGGGATTCGGCGATCAGCAGCTCCAGCGGCTCGCCTTCGTAGAAATGCCAGGTCTCGTCCACATCCACCCGGTGCCAGCGGCTCACCGCACCTTGCGGCAGCAGGAAGAAGATGGACGAGGAGGCCGCGCGCCCGCCCGGCAGTTGGATGGCCGACTCGAACACCCGCCGATAGAAGCCGCCCTCCGGGTGCGGCTCCAGCTGCAGTTCGCGGGTCAGGTACTCGGCGCGCGGATGCATCAGGCTTTCAGCGCCGCGATGAAGGCGTTCAGCCAGGGCTCGGCATCCAGCTCCGGGGTGACGGTTTCGCTGGCGTCCAGGCGCTGCATCTCCACCACTTCGCGCAGACCGAGTTCGGCATGGAGTTCGCGCATCAGCTCGCCGCCGCCGCAGAACTGGTCATAGCTGGAGTCCCCCAGGGCCAGCACGGCGCCGGGGCGGCCACGCCAGTCGGGCAGGCGGTCGCGCAATTCGTGATAGAGCGCAAGCAGGTTGTCGGGCAATTCGCCCATGCCGGTCGTCGCGGTGACGGTCAGCAGGGCCTCCGGGTCGAAGGCGATCAGTTCATCCAGGCTCACCCGCTGCAGGTAATGGGCGTCCAGGCCAGCGGCCTTGAGCAGCTTTTCCGCGTGACGGGCGACTTCTTCGGCGGTGCCATAGACCGAACCGGACAGGATGGCGACTTTCATGGGTACTCCGAGTCTGGGGCGTAATGCTGCGCATTATGCCGCAACTGGCAGGGCCGGCAGGATCTGCGCAACGGCCGCCAGGACGGCAGCGCCTTCTGGAACGAGCTATCCCCCCGTCCTGCCAATGCCGTGCACTGGCTCAGGTATCCAGATGCCCGGCGAGGAACTGCCGCAGGCGCCGCTGCATCAGCCGCCCCTCGCCACCCAGGCAGGCCACCGGCGTACCATCCAGGTCATCGCCCATCAGGTCGGCGGTTTCGCCGGCCAGGGCCAGGGGACAGTCCAGGCCGAGGGCCAGGCGGTTGAGCTGGTGGCCGAGGTCATCGGCTGGCGGATGATTGGAGAAGAGCACCAGTGCCTGGGGCTGCAACTTGCCGCAGACCATCGCCAGCTCCGCCAGGGGCTGGCCCACGCCCAACACGCTGACCGCCACGTCGCTGCTGCCCAGCAGCAAGCCGGCCACCAGCAGTTCCAGTTCGCGGCCCTGCCCTGGCAACGGCGCCAGGATCACCCGTTCCTGCCGGCCGCAACGGGCCAGCTGCAGCCGCTGCAGGACTCGGGCCCGAAGGAAGCTGTCGAAGAACACCCACTCGCTGCCACGGCCGAATTCATCCTGGCGCAGCAGCAGCTCCTGCCAGACCGGCATCAGCACGTCGGCGAACACCACGTGCAGCGGATAGGTGGAGAAAACCTGACCGTAGACCCGCTCCAGCTCACCCTCATCCAGGGTGACGACGGCAGCGCGCACCTGCCCCCGCCACTCGCTCCACTCCCCCGCCGCACGCTCGTGGTAGACCGGCGCCGCCAGTGTCCTGGCCGCCTGGCTGCGGGCCAGCAGCTTGCCTACCTTGCTCACCGACACGCCGCGCTCGATCCAGGCCAGGATGCTGCGCACCGCCTCGACATCGGCCAGTGAATAAAGGCGGTGGCCGCTTTCGGTGCGGGTCGGCTGGATCAGACCGTAACGCCGCTCCCAGGCTCGCAGGGTGACCGGATTGACGCCCGTCAGGCGCGCAACCTCACGGATGGGAAAGAGCTCTTCCTGTTTCAGGGCGCCCGAGGCGAGGGATGCACCGGATTCGGTCATGGCAGGAAATCGTCGGGGGGGGGATGATTCCAGGCAGTTTAAACCTTGTTGCGGGGATTCCAATCATCTGGAGCCCGCGCCGGTTGGGGCACGCCCCGCCAGTCAGCCTTCTCGCTGGCGCTTTGCCGAAAAACCGGAATAGTCCTTGCCCCTATTTCAACGCAGCCCACCACCCCGGCGCTGCCTGACGCGCCCGCGTATTTGTACAACCCCCACCCCTGGTATAACGTGGTGCAGATTCGGCCCGCACCCTCCTTTCCGCCGGCCACCACCCTCAGCTCCCGAGGCGACCATGAGCCGACCCGCCGCCCCGATCCTGATCACCGGCGCCAGCCAGCGCGTCGGACTCTACTGCGCCGAACGCCTGCTGGAGGAGGGCCAGCCGGTCATCATCAGCTACCGTACCGAGCGCGAAGGCGTGCAGCACCTGCGCGAACGCGGTGCCCTGGCAGTGCAGGCGGACTTTTCCAGTGAGGCCGGCATCCTCGCCTTCATCGCTGAGCTCAAGGGCTGCACCGACAGCCTGCGCGCCGTCGTCCACAATGCCTCCGACTGGCTGGCCGAAGCGCCCGGCCACGAGGCCGAGGCCTTCCAGCGCCTGTTCAGCGTGCACATGCTGGCGCCCTACCTGATCAACCTGCACTGCGAGGAACTGCTGCGTCGCAGCAGCCCGGCGGACATCATCCACCTGAGCGACGACGTGGCGCGCAAGGGCAGCGAAAAGCGCATCGCCTACTGCGCCAGCAAGGCCGGGCTGGACAACCTGACCCTGTCCTTCGCCGCGCGCTTCGCCCCGTACATCAAGGTCAACGGCATCGCCCCGGCGCTGGTGATGTTCAACGCCGGCGACGACGACGCCTACCGCAGCAAGACCCTGGCCAAGTCGGCGCTGGGGATAGAACCCGGCCCGCAGGTGGTCTACCAGAGCCTGCGCTACCTGCTGGACAACCCCTACGTCACCGGAACGACACTCACCCTGAACGGCGGCCGCCACTTGCGCTGAAGCGGCTGGGAGGACTGCCACCATGAACGACGACCTGATCCGAAACTACCGGGAGATCCTTCTGAGGCTGGGCGAGGACCCGGACCGCGAAGGCCTGCGCGACACCCCTGGGCGTGCCGCCAAGGCCATGCGTTTTCTCTGCCACGGCTACGAGCAGAGCCTGGCGGAAATCGTCAACGGCGCGCTCTTCGCCTCGGACAACGACGAGATGGTGACGGTCAAGGACGTCGAACTCTATTCCCTCTGCGAACACCATCTGCTGCCCTTCATCGGCAAGGCCCATGTAGCGTACATTCCCACCGGCAAGGTGCTGGGGCTGTCGAAGATCGCCCGTATCGTCGACATGTACGCGCGTCGGCTGCAGATCCAGGAGAACCTCACCCGCCAGATCGCCGAGGCGGTGCAGGAGGTGACGGGGGCAGCCGGCGTGGCGGTGGTGATCGAGGCCCAGCACATGTGCATGATGATGCGCGGGGTGGAGAAGCAGAACTCGGTGATGAGCACCTCGGTAATGCTCGGAGCCTTCAGGGAATCCCAGAACACCCGCCACGAATTTCTGAAATTGATCAAGCGGAGCAACTAGAGCATGCCGAGACTGGAGCCTGGAATGGCGCGAATCCGCGTCAAGGACCTGCGCCTGCGCACCTTCATCGGAATCAAGGAAGAGGAAATCCTCAACAAGCAGGATGTGCTGATCAACCTCACCATCCTCTACCCGGCCGAGGAAGCGGTAAGGGACAACGACATCGACCACGCGCTGAACTACCGCACCATCACCAAGGCCATCATCCGCCATGTCGAAGAAAACCGCTTCGCCCTGCTGGAACGCCTGACCCAGGAAATCCTCGACCTGGTGATGGCCAACCCCAGCGTGCGCTACGCCGAGGTGGAAGTGGACAAGCCCCACGCGCTGCGCTTCGCCGAGTCGGTGTCCATTACCCTCGCCGGCCATCGCTGAGATAAGGTCCACGATCCGCTCGAGATCGTGAGCTGTCTATCAGTCGATTGCCGGGGCCAAGGAGGGCTCTTATCATCCCGCCCAGTTCCTCCCGCAAGCCCCAGGAGAATCCTGCCATGACCGAGCAAGAACGCCTCGAACTCGAAGCTGCAGCCTTCCGCAGTCTGGTGCAACACCTGCGTAGCCGCCCCGATGTGCAGAACATCGACCTGATGAACCTCGCCGGCTTCTGCCGCAACTGCCTGTCCAAGTGGTACAAGGCCGCCGCCGACGATCTGGGTCTGGACGTCACCCCGGACCAGGCGCGCGAAGAGATCTACGGCATGCCCTACGCCGACTGGAAAGCCAAGTACCAGAAAGAAGCCAGCGCCGAGCAGCAAGCGGCCTTCAACAAAGCGAACAAAGAATGAGCGACCTGAACGACTTCCGCGCCCGCCTGCACAGCGACCAGCACCTCTTCGCCGACACCCTGGCGTTCATCGCCGCCGGCTACGACTACCAGCAGAGCGCCTTCAGCAACGGCCCGGTGGAAAACGCCGCCGGGCAGAACGAGGGCTCCTGCAAGACCATCGGTCTGGCCCTGCTGGAAGGCTTCAGCCTGGAAGAAACCCTGCTGGCCTTCGGCGAGCACTACCGCGCCGTGCTGGCCACCCCCGAGGGCAGTGACCACGGCAATATCCGCGCCCTGATGAACACTGGCCTGGCAAGTGTGCGCTTCGAGCGCCAGCCGCTGCAGCGCAAGGCCTGATCCTCCTCTCCGCCCCATTCGGGGCGGCTTCTCTTACGTTTTGGCTTCGGTTTTCTGCCAGCAATATCTGGCAGCCTTTTTCCTACACAAACGCGTATCCTTCGCAACATCTACCCATGGGTGAACGGAAAGTGCTCGCAATGGCGAGGTCATTCCCCCCACAAGACCACCGCCCTACGCTCTCCTCCTCCCGGGGCGTACGGATGCATCGCCGCCACCTACGTGCTGGACAGCGATCCGCGCTGGCGCTTCCGCCATCTCTGGCTGAAGGTGGAAAACCACGGCCAAAGCAGCCTGCGCCTTGACCGTGATATCCGTGGCCGTTGGCTGCTGAACGGCCAGCACCGCCGCGGCCTGGACACCGGCCAGCGCGAACAATTGCAGATCGCCTACATTGATCTGCCGAGCCTGCGGGTGGAAGCCCGCCAGTCGCGCTACCACTGCCTGCGCCAGCAAGCCCAAGAGCTGTGTCAGCGCATGAGTGGCGGACGCTGACGTTGAATACCTGGGTCTGACGCCGCACTGCAATGTCAGCAGAAACGTCTCTCACCCCTGCTTGATCGCTTCGCGGTCCGTCGATACGGCCTGGCTCTCGAGCCGCGCCTTGTCCATAAGCCACTGGCGGAACAGCAATACCTCCGGTGTCGGCCGGCTGCCGCCCTTGGGCAGCAGAAGGTAGTGGGCCTGGTCGATAGGTAGTTCACCATCGAAGGCCGCCACCACCTTGCCGGCCTCCATGTAGGGCCGGGCCAGGCTACGCAGCACCAAAGCGAACCCCGACCCCGCGCTGGCCAACTCCAGGGCCGTCAGCGAGGTGTCGACCTGGATGCCCTTGCGACTGGTGAAGTCTGCCACGCCGGCGGCACGGAACCAGCGCGTCCACAGATCCTCGCAACCCATGATGTGGATAGGGTTGTCCTGGGCCAGCCGCACCATGTCGCCGTCGCTTTGCACCCGCTCCCGCCAGACCGGGCTACACACCGGAATGGACGCCTCGGTCTGGATCAGCTCGACGTCGAACCCCTCCCAGTGGCCATCGCCAAAGCGGATGTCGATGGCGGTCTGGTCCGCACCCAGCGCATCGGCCCAGATGTCGGCGAACAGGCGCACTTCGATGTTGGGATAGGCCGTCATGAACTCGCCCAGCCGGGGCGCCAGCCAGAGCACGGCGAAGGCCGCGGTCGAACGTACGGTGATCGAACGATCTCCCCGGCTGCCGAACAGCCCGACGGTCGACATGGACAGCTCGTCGAAGGCCTTGCGGATCGACGGCAGGTAGGCCAGCCCCATGTCCGTCAGGCGCACGCCACGCGGCAGCCGCTCGAACAGCTGGAACCCCAGGTAATGCTCCAGGGAGCGGATCTGCAGGCTGACCGCGGCGGGCGTCATGTGCAGCTCGCTGGCGGCGGCGGAAAAACTCAGGTTGCGCGCTGCCGCTTCGAACGACCGAAGCCACGGCAGATGAGGAAGCTGATGGCCCATCTGGCACCTTTAAATTTTTTTACCCCAAAGGAGCGTTTTTTCTCGTTTGTCTTAACGTGAGCCTCCCCCAAACAATCCCCCCAACGCAAGTGCAGCGGGAAATGCCCGACTCCGAACGCGAGCCGGCCAACAACAAGAAATCACCCGGGAGGGGCGCATGGCGTCAGTAGAGGAGTTCGACTACATCATCGTCGGCAGTGGGTCGGCGGGCTCGGTTCTGGCGGACCGGCTTTCCAGCGAGGGGCACGCCTCCGTACTGGTGCTCGAGGCGGGCGGCAGCGACCGGCGCTTCTGGATCAAGGTACCGATCGGCTACGGCCGGACCTTCTACGACGAGCGGGTCAACTGGAAATACACGACCGAACCGGATCCAGCCACCAAGCAACGCCGCAGTTACTGGCCGCGCGGCCGGGTGATCGGCGGCTCCAGTTCGATCAACGCGATGGTCTACTGTCGCGGGCTTCCGGTGGACTTCGACGGCTGGCACCAGCTCGGCAATCCAGGCTGGGGCTGGAGCGATGTAAGGCCCTACTACGAACGCATCGAGCGTCGCGTCGATGCCCAGGGCAACGCACAATCAGGCGGTGCGCTGTACGTCTCCGATGTCAGCGCGGAACTGCACCCGCTGCGCCGCCACTTCTTCGCTGCCGCCGAAGAACTCGGCCTGCCCCTCACCTCGGATTTCAACGGCCCGAACCCGGAAGGCGTGGGCAGCTACCACATCAACACCCGCGATGGCGTGCGCTGCTCCGCCGCCGATGCCTTCCTGCGCCCCGCCCTGCGCCGCAGCAACGTGCGACTGATGACCCGCGCGCTGGCGCGGCGGGTGATCTTCGAGGGGCGACGTGCAACAGGCATCGAGTTCGAGCACAACGGCCAACTGGTGACCGCCCGTGCCAGGCGCGAAGTGATCCTCAGCGCAGGGGCGATCAACTCCCCGCAGTTGCTCCAGCTTTCCGGCGTCGGCCCTGCCGACCTGCTGCAGCGCCTGGGTATTCCGGTGGTTCTCGACCAACCGCTGGTGGGTGGCCAGTTGCAGGACCATCTGGGCATCAACTACTTCTACCGCTCCAGCGAACCGACGCTCAACAACCAGCTCGCACCGCTGCACGGCAAGCTCCTGGCGGGTATGCGCTACCTGCTGACCCGCCGTGGGCCGCTCAGCGTCAGCGTCAATCAGTCGGGAGGCTTCGTCCGCGCGGACGAACACAGCGAAGCACCGGACATGCAGCTGTACTTCAACCCCGTCACCTACTCGACCGCCCCGGAAGGCAAGCGCCCACTGATGAACCCCGACCCCTTCCCCGGGTTCATCATTTCGTTCCAGCCCTGCCGCCCGCTCAGCCGCGGCCGCATCGACATCCGCTCGGCGAACCCGCGAGAAACGCCAGCCATCCGCCCCAACTACCTCAGTGAGGAAGAGGACATCCGTGGCGTGATTGCAGGCGGACGGCTGATCCAGCGCCTGATGCGCACGCAAGCGTTGCGACGACTGGCACGGGAAGCCATCCCGCCGGACCTGGACCGCATGGACGACGAACAGATCCTCGACGACTTCCGCGAACGCTGCGGCTCGGTCTTTCACCCGGTCGGCACTTGCGGCATGGGCACCGATCCACGCCGCTCGGTGGTCGATGGCCGTCTGCGGGTCCACGGCCTGCAAGGTTTGCGCGTGGTGGACGCCTCGATCTTCCCCACCATCACCTCGGGTAACACCAACGCTCCCACCATCATGGTGGCGCAGAAGGCCGCGGACCTGATCCTGGCCGACCACAAGCAAAAGGTAAGCGCATGATGCGAATCAGCAAGCTCGAAACGTTCTGCAACGCGTACGTGGGGTTCGTGCGGGTCACCACCGACTGTGGGGCGATGGGCTGGGGACAGCTGTCCACCTATAACGCCGACATCACCTCCCAGGTCTTCCACCGGCAGATCGCCCCCTGGGCGCTGGGGGCTGACGCCAGGGACATCGAACATCTGGTCGGCCTGATTCCCGAGCGTGAGCACAAGTTTCCCGGCAGCTACCTGTACCGCGCCATTGCCGGCCTGGACACCGCGCTCTGGGACCTGCGCGGCAAGGTCGAAGGCAAGCCGGTGGTCGAGTTGCTGGGCGGAAGCCCGGGAAAACTGCGCGCCTATGCCTCGTCGATGAAGCGCGACATCACCCCCGAGGAGGAAGCCGACCGCATGCAGCGCCTGCGTGATCGCTACGGCTTCGATGCCTTCAAGTTCCGCGTGGGGCGCGAGTGCGGCCACGACCGGGACGAATGGCCCGGTCGCACCGAAGCCATCGTGCCGACGATGCGTCGTGCACTGGGCGGCCAGGCGGAACTGCTGGTCGACGGCAACTCCTGCTATTCGCCGCGCCGCGCCATCGAGGTCGGTCGCCTGCTGGAACAGCACGGTATCGCCCATTTCGAGGAACCCTGCCCCTACTGGGAGCTGGAGCAGACCCGCCAGGTCACCGAGGCGCTGGCGCTGGACGTCACCGGCGGCGAACAGGACTGCGAACTGCCAACCTGGCGCCGCATGATCGAGATGCGCGCGGTCGATATCGTGCAGCCCGACCTCCTCTACCTGGGGGGCATCTGCCGCTCGCTGAAGGTCGCCGGCATGGCCGCCGAAGCGGGACTGCCCTGCACGCCACACAGCGCGAACCTGTCGATGGTGACACTGTTCACCATGCACTTCCTCAAGTCCCTGCCCAACGCCGGCAAGTACCTGGAATTCTCCATCGAGGGACCGGACTACTACCCCTGGCAGGACGGTCTCTTCGTCGAGTCGCCGTACCGCGTGGAAGATGGCCAGGTCACCGTCAGCGATGCTCCCGGCTGGGGTATCGAGATCGCGCCGCAATGGCTGGAGAAATCGACTTATCAGATCAGCGAGGCAACGCGATGAGCCAGACCACCGACAAACTCATCCACGAGTACTTCTCGACCGGTACCCTCGCCTACCTGCCCGACTCGCACTTCATCGACGGTGCCTGGCGTACCTCCGCCAGCGGCGAAACCATGCAGGTCCTCGATCCCGGCCTGGGCAAGGCCTTCGCCGACGTAGCGGCAGGCGATGAGGAAGACGTCGACGCTGCGGTAACCGCCGCCGACAACGCCATGCGCGGCAGCTGGCGCAAGATGCTGCCGGCCGACCGCAGCCGCATCCTGCTGCGCGCCGCCGAAGCCATCCGCACCAACGCGCAGCGCCTGGCGGTGATCGAGACCCTCGACAACGGCAAGACCCTGAGCGAAGCGCAAAGCGACGTCCGCAATACCGCGCGGATCTTCGAGTACTACGCCGGCATCGCCGACAAATTGCAGGGTGAAACCATTCCACTGGGCGCCGACCATTTTTCCTGCACTCAACTCGAACCGGTTGGAGTGACGGCGCACATCATTCCATGGAACTACCCCATCTCGACCGCTGCCCGAGGGCTTGCCCCGGCGCTGGCGGCAGGTTGCACCGCCATTCTCAAGCCCGCCGAACAGACACCGCTGAGCGCCCTGCTGCTGGCCGGGCTGCTCCAGCAGGCAGGACTTCCGGCCGGCGTCTGCAACGTGGTGAACGGAACCGGCGCCAAGGTTGGCGCAGCGCTGACCAGCCATCCCAAGGTTCGTCACGTGACCTTCACCGGCTCGGTCAACACCGGTATCCATGTCATGCAGGCGGCAGCGCACAACATCGCCAGCGTCACCCTCGAACTGGGCGGCAAGTCGCCCGCCATCGTGCTGGCCGATGCCGACCTGGAGGCGACCCTGGAGGACGTGCTCTGGGCCATCTACTCCAACGCGGGGCAGATCTGCTCGGCAGGCTCGCGGCTGATCATCGAACGCAGCGTGCATGAGCGTTTCGTCGAGCGCCTGGCCGAGCGTGCGCGACACCTCAGCCTTGGCCATGGCCTGCGCAACCCGGACGTCGGCGCCATCACCACTGTGGAGCAGTTGCACAAGATCAATGACTATGTCGAAGGCGCCCGTGCCAGAGGCATACGGATCGCCGCTGGCGGAAGGCCGGCCTGTGACCCGGCTACCGACGCGGGCTGGTTCTTCCAGCCGACACTGCTGGACAATCTGGCCGCAAGCGACCCACTGGTCCAGGAGGAAATCTTCGGGCCGGTCCTGTCGGTGCAGATCGCCGATTCGGCCGAACATGCGCTGGAGCTGGCCAATGCCACGCCCTTCGGGCTGGCGGCCGGCATCTATACCCGCGATTTCTCCAAGGCAATGCGCCTGGCCCGGGACCTGGACGCCGGGCAGGTCTACATCAACGAATACTTCGCCGGTGGCGTGGAAACCCCGTTCGGCGGCAACAAGCAATCCGGCTTCGGCCGTGAGAAAGGACTGGAGAGCCTGCGCGCCTACCATGCGGTGAAAACCATCACCGCCCGGATCTGAAAGGGCCGGCCGCCCCTACCCCCGGCCACCGTTGTTCGAAAGCATCCTGACAAGACTTCCAATAAGAAGGAACACTCATGGGCAACTCCATCGAAGAACTCGCACAGCGTCTGCGCCTCGGACTGATCGACCGCCGCACCTTCATGAAGGGAATGCTCGCCGCCGGCGCAGGCGCCGCCCTGGCATCCGGGCTGGCCGGCCAGGTACTCGCCGCAACACCCGCATCGACGCCCAAGCGCGGTGGGCACTTCAAGCTCGGCATCGCCTCGGGCTCGACCACTGACTCCTTCGACCCCGGCACTTACGGCGACAACTACATGCAATCGGTGGGGCACTCCGTCCACAACTACCTGACGGAAATCAGCAACACCGGTGAGCTGGTGGGCGAGCTGGCACAGGGCTGGGAGCCATCGCCCGACGCCAAGGTCTGGACCTTCACCCTGCGCGACGGCGTCGAGTTCCATAACGGCAAGTCCCTCGAGGCGGCCGACGTGGTCGCCTCGCTCAACCACCACCGAGGCCCGGACTCCCGCTCCGCCGCCAGCAGCATCCTGGCGCCCATCGTCGACATCCGCACGGACGGCAAGAACCGGGTCATCGTTACCTTGAGCGGCGGCAATGCCGACTTCCCCTACCTGGTCTCCGACTATCACCTGCCGATCATGCCGTCGAAGGACGGTACGGTGGACGCCAACTCCGGGGTGGGCTGCGGCGCCTATGTTCGCGAGGCCTTCGATCCGGGCGTGAAGACGGTGGTCAAGCGCAACCCCAATTACTGGAAAACGGATCGCGGCTGGTTCGACTCCGTCGAGTTCCTGGTGATCGCCGACGTGGGCGCCAGGACCAATGCGCTGAACACCGGCGAAATCCACGCCATGAACGGCTGCGACCTGAAGACCGTGCACCTGCTCAAGCGCAACCCGAACCTCGAGGTTTCGTCGATCAAGGGCGGCCAGCACTACAGCCTGCCGATGAACACCACCCTGGCGCCCTTCACCGATCGCAATGTGCGCCTGGCGCTCAAGCACGCCATCGACCGTGAGGCGCTGCTGCAGACCATCCTGCGCGGCCATGGCGAAGTGGCCAACGACCACCCGATCAATGCCGGATACCGCTATTTCGCCGCCGATATCCCGCAGCGCCAGTACGATCCGGACAAGGCGCGCTACTACCTCAAGCAAGCCGGCCTGGACAGCCTCAAGGTCGACCTCAGCGCTGCCGACGCGGCATTCTCCGGCTCAGTGGACACCGCCGTGCTGTTCAAGGAGCACGCCGCCAAAGCGGGCATCGACATCAATGTGGTGCGTGAGCCCAACGACGGTTACTGGAAGAACGTCTGGATGAAGAAGGCCTGGAGCATGGACTACTGGGGCGGCAAGCCCACGGCGGACTGGGCCTTTTCGCTGGTGTACGGCAAGGGCGCGGCATGGAACGAAACCTTCTGGGACAACGCACGCTTCAACGAACTGCTGGTCGGCGCGCGCTCCGAGCTCGACGACGCCAAACGCCGGCAGATGTATGCGGAGATGCAACTGCTGCTGCGCGACGAGGGCGGTGCGCTGATTCCGCTGTTCGCCAACTACGTCGATGGCATTTCCACCCGGATCGGTCACAACCCGCTCGGCAATAACTGGGACCTGGACGGTCTGCGCGCCGCCGAACGCTGGTGGTTCGCCTGACCACCCGCCGCTAAGTGGGATCAGGGTTGCAACCGTCATCGCCGGAGGTCCGTCGAAATGCGTCATCCGTTGTTGAAGATGCTTGCCCAGCGCCTGGCGCTGGGTCTGCTCAGTCTGTGGGTCGTGTCCGTCATCATCCTGCTGGGCGTGTCGCTCCTGCCAGGCGACATCGCCACCGAGATACTCGGTCAGTCGGCCACGCCGCAAGCCGTGGCCGCTTTCCGCCAGACGCTGGGCCTGGACCAGCCGTTGTACCTGCGCTACGTCCAATGGCTGGGGGGAATGCTGCAAGGTGATTTCGGGCAGTCACTGGCCAATGGCCGGGCCATCGCGGAACTGCTCGCCACCCGCCTGCCCAATACGCTGCTGCTGGCCTCGTTCGCCGCGCTGATCGCGGTCCCGCTGGCACTGGCGTTGGGCTTTCTGGCGGCGATCTACCGCAACGGCCTGTTCGACCGGCTGATCAACATCGCCACCCTGAGCTGCATTTCCTTTCCGGAGTTCTTCCTGGCGTACCTGCTGATCCTGGTACTGTCGGTGAAGGCAGGCTGGCTGCCCAGCCTGGCCAGTGTCGATGCCAGCCAGCCGCTGACCGAACGCCTCTACTACATGGCCCTGCCGGCGCTGACCCTGACGCTGGTGGTCGTCGCCCACATGATGCGCATGAGCCGCGCCGCCATCGTCAACCTGCTGGCCAGCCCCTACATCGAGATGGCAAGGCTCAAGGGGCTGCCGCGCTGGCGCGTCATCCTGCGGCACGCCCTGCCCAACGCCTGGGCGCCGATCATCAACGTCATCGTGCTCAACCTCGCGTACCTGGTGGTCGGCGTTGTGGTGGTGGAAGCGGTGTTCGTCTACCCCGGCATGGGCCAGTTGATGGTCGACTCGGTGAAGAAGCGCGACCTTCCGGTGGTACAGGCCTGCAGCCTGGTATTCGCCTCCACCTACATCCTCCTCAACCTAACCGCCGACGTGCTGGCCACCCTCACCAATCCACGCCTGAGGCATCCGCGATGATCGAACGAGGCAGCAACCTCTCGCTGGTAACGCAGCAGTACGACACCTCACTGCGCAAGACCACGACCTGCCTGGGCGCCATGCTCCGCACGCTGCGCCGGGCGCCCTGGAGCGCACGCATCGGGCTGCTGATCATCGCCGTCTATGTGCTGGCGGCGCTGCTTACCCCCTGGATCGCGCCCTACGGCGAGTCCCAGGTCGTCGGCGCCGAGTTCGAGCCCTGGAGCCAACAGTTTCTGCTCGGTACGGATAACCTGGGGCGCGACCTCTTCACCCGCCTGCTCTACGGCGGCCGCAATACCCTCGGCATCGTGCTGCTGGCGACCTGCATGGCGTTCCTGCTGGGCGGCATCGCCGGACTGCTGGCCGCGGTCAAAGGCGGCTGGACCGATCAACTGCTGTCCCGCCTGGTGGACGTGATGATGGCCATTCCGCAACTGATCTTCGCCCTGCTGCTGCTCACCTTGTTCGGCACTTCGGTGCCCATGCTGATCGGCATCATCGCCGTGCTCGATTCGACCCGGGTGTTCCGCCTGACCCGCGCGGTAGCGGCGAACGTGGTGGTGCTGGACTTCGTCGAAGCCGCCCGGCTGCGTGGCGAAAGCACTGCCTGGATCATGTTCCGCGAAGTCCTGCCGAACATCCTGCCGCCACTGGTCGCCGAGTTCGGCCTGCGCTTCTGCTTCACCTTCCTGTTCATCAGCGCCCTGAGCTTCCTCGGCCTGGGCATCCAGCCGCCCACTGCGGACTGGGGCTCCATGGTCCGCGACAACGCCACACTGATCAGCTATGGGGAAATCACGCCGCTGCTGCCGGCCGCGGCCATCGCCACCCTCACCATCGGAGTGAACTTCGTAGTGGACTGGTTCCTGCACATGACGAGTGGGCTGCACGATGAACAATGAATCCGCAAGACAGAACCGCGGCGATCTGCTGCTGGAGCTCACCGACCTGCACGTACGGGCGCTGGACGGCAAGCCCATCATCAGCGGCATCGACCTCAGGTTACGACGCGGCGAGGTGCTCGGGCTGATCGGCGAGTCCGGGGCCGGGAAATCCACGCTCGGACTGTCGGCAATGGGCTACGAACGGCCGGGCTGCCGGATCAGTGCCGGCAGCATCCGCTTCGACGGCGAAGACCTGGCCCTGGCCTCGGAAGCGCGCAAACGCCAGCTGTGGGGTTCGCGCATCGCCTACGTGGCACAATCGGCTGCCGCCTCGTTCAATCCCGCGCACCGGTTGATCGACCAGTACGTCGAGACCGCCGTGCAGCACGGCGTCATGCCCGAGCAGCAGGCCCGGGCTGATGCCATCGAGATGTTCCGGCGCATGCGTCTTCCGCAGCCGGAAACCTTTGGCCTGCGCTATCCGCACCAGGTCTCGGGCGGCCAGCTCCAGCGCGCCATGACCGCCATGGCGATGGCCTGCCGCCCTGATCTCATCGTGTTCGACGAACCCACCACGGCCCTGGATGTCACCACGCAGCTCGACGTCCTGGCGACCATCCGCGACCTGGTTCGCCAGTTCGACACCGCCGCGTTGTACATCACCCATGACCTGGCTGTGGTCGCGCAGATGGCGGATCGCATCATGGTCCTGAGGCACGGCCGAATGGTCGAGGAAGCCGCGACCCGAATCATGCTCGACAGCCCGCGAGAGGACTATACCCGCACCTTGTGGTCCGTCCGATCCATGCAGCACGAGCCCCGCCCGCAGGACCAGGCGGCGCCCCTGGTGAAACTCTCGAATGTCAGCGCCAACTATGGCCGGCTGCCGGTGCTGCAGGACATCTCGCTGGAGGTGCCGTCCGGCGCCACCGTCGCTGTGGTCGGCGAGTCCGGGTCCGGCAAATCGACGCTGGCGCGTGTCCTCACCGGACTGCTGCCACCCAGCCAGGGCACGACGACCTTCCAGGGCGAATCGCTGCCGGCACGCTGCCAGTCGCGCACACCGAAGACGCTGAAGAACATCCAGATGATCTATCAGATGCCGGACACAGCCCTGAACCCTCGCCAGCGCATCCGCGACATCCTCGGGCGCCCCCTGGAGTTCTACCTCGGGCTGACGGGGGCGCAGAAAGAGGCTCGCCTGCATGAACTGCTGGGACAGATCGAACTGCCGCCCGAGCAGTTCCTCGACCGCTTTCCCGGCGAACTCTCGGGCGGCCAAAAGCAGCGCATCTGCATTGCCCGTGCGCTGGCCGCGGAGCCACGGCTGATCATCTGCGACGAGGTGACTTCAGCACTGGACCAGGTGGTGGCCAAGGGCGTCCTGCAGTTGCTCAAGCGCCTGCAACGACAACTGGGACTGTCCTACCTGTTCATTACCCACGACCTGGATACGGTGCGCAGCATCGCCGACCGCATCGTGGTCATGCACCAGGGGCGGATCGTCGAACAAGGCCTGGCGTCGCAGGTCTTCTCGCCGCCCCATCACGACTACACCGCCCGCCTGCTGGCCTCGGTACCGGAAATGGACCCCGACTGGCTGACCCGCCAGTTGACCGCCCGCGCAAAAACCTCTGGAGCTCCCGCGTGAAACAGAAACCCCAGTTGAGCCAGCTCGAAACCGATCGAATCCTGCGAGTAGCCCGCGATGAAGCGCAACGGAACCAGTGGGCCGTGTCGATCGCCATCGTCGACGACGGTGGCCATCTGCTGGCCCTCGAGCGCCTGGACGGCTGCGCCCCCGTTGCAGCCTACATCGCCACCGAGAAAGCCCGGACCTCGGCCCTGGGCCGCCGGGAATCAGGGGTCTACGAAAGCATGATCAACAATGGGCGCAATGCTTTCCTCTGCGCACCGATGCTGCAGGGCATGCTGGAAGGCGGAATCCCCATCCTGGCCGATGGCCAGGTCGTCGGTGCGGTGGGTGTGTCCGGGGTAACGGCCGAGCAGGATGCCCAGGTCGCCCGCAAAGCCGCGCTGGCTCTCGGCCAATAACGGAAAAGGCCTCGCAAGCGAGGCCTTTTCCTGCACGCCGGCACTTCGGGTCGTTACTGGGATTCCAGATAACGCTCGACATCCAGGGCCGCCATGCAGCCGGCGCCGGCGGAGGTGATGGCCTGGCGATAGACATGGTCGGCCACATCGCCCGCGGCGAACACGCCTGGCACGTTGGTGGCGGTGGCGTTGCCATCACGGCCGCCATTGACCACCAGGTAACCATCCTTGAGCGCCAGCTGGCCTTCGAACAGCGAGGTGTTCGGGGTGTGGCCAATGGCGACGAACAGTCCGTCCACTTTCAGCTCGTCGCTGCCGCCATCGTTGCGCTTCAGGCCCACGCCGGTGACGCCCATGGCGTCGCCCAGCACTTCGTCCACCTCGGCATTCAGCTTGAGCTCGATCTTGCCCTCGGCGACCCGCGCCATCAGCTTGTCCTGCAGGATCTTCTCGGCGCGGAAAGTCTCGCGGCGATGCACCAGGGTCACCTTGCTGGCGATGTTGGCCAGGTACAGCGCCTCTTCCACGGCGGTGTTGCCGCCGCCCACCACCGCCACTTCGCGGTTGCGGTAGAAGAAGCCGTCGCAGGTGGCGCATGCGGACACGCCCTTGCCCATGAAGGCCTGCTCCGAGGGCAGCCCCAGGTAACGGGCGCTGGCGCCGGTGGCGATGATCAGCGCGTCACAGGTGTAGGTGCCACTGTCGCCCACCAGGGTGAAAGGCTTGCCGGCCAGGTCGACGGCGTTGATGTGGTCGAAGACGATCTCGGTCTCGAAACGTTCGGCGTGCTCCTGCATGCGCTGCATCAGCGCCGGGCCGGTGAGGCCGTGGGGGTCGCCGGGCCAGTTGTCGACTTCGGTGGTGGTGGTCAGCTGGCCGCCCGCCTGCATGCCGGTGATCAGCAGCGGCTTGAGGTTGGCGCGGGCGGCGTAGACGGCCGCCGAGTAACCGGCGGGACCGGAACCCAGGATGATGACCCGCGAATGACGTGCTTCGGACATGGCTGACTCCTGCCCTGAGGGCAATAAAAAGGAGCCGCTGCGGCACTTGGGGAAGGCTTGGGATGCAGGGGCTCCGTTGAACCGGGTCTGGCCATTACCACCCGGCCAGGAATGGGCGCAAGGTTACCGGGGGGCGTGCAATAGCGGAAATATCCGCTCTCAATCCCCGCCATAGGTGGTCGCTATGAGCAGGGCAAAATTGTTCCGGGCCTTTTCCAGCCTTTCCAGTCCGCTGGCAAAGCCGGTAAGGTCGGCGCGTTTGCAACCTTGGGGGACCCACCATGCCTGCACCCGCACTATCCGGGCCGCAATACCTCGGCGAAGGACTGAAACTGGTCCTGAGCCCGGGCTTGCGCCTGTTCGTCCTGCTGCCGCTGACCGTCAACCTGCTGCTGTTCGCCGCCCTGATCGGCTTCGCGGTGCAGGAATTCAGCGGCTGGGTCGACGCCTTCATGCCCAGCCTCCCCGACTGGCTGGCTTTCCTCCAGTACCTGATCTGGCCGCTGTTCGTGCTGTTGGTGGTGGTGCTGGTGTTCTTCAGCTTCACCATGCTGGCCAATGTCATCGCCGCGCCCTTCAACGGCTTCCTCGCCGAAAAGGTGGAAGTGGTGGTGCGCGGCCAGGACGACTTCCCGGCCTTCAGCTGGGCCGAGTTGCTGGCCATGATCCCGCGCACGGTGGGCCGCGAACTGCGCAAACTGGCCTATTTCCTGCCCCGCGCCGGAGCGCTGCTGATCCTCTCCTTCATCCCCGGCATCAACCTGCTGGCCACGCCCCTGTGGATAATCTTCGGCATCTGGATGATGGCGGTGCAGTACATCGACTACCCGGCGGACAACCACAAGCTGGGCTGGAACGAGATGCTCGCCTGGCTGCGGGAGAAACGCTGGCAGAGCCTGGGCTTCGGCGGCGCCACTTACCTCGCGCTGCTGATTCCCTTTGTCAACGTCCTGATGATGCCCGCCGCCGTGGCCGGCGCCACCCTGTTCTGGGTGCGCGAGGGTGGTGAAAAGGCGCTGGTGAAGTAAGTCCGCAAGCGTCCCGATTGCATTGAATCGCCGCCGGGTGCCCACTAAAACCCGTGGGCCCCCGACTGCGGTGCGAAAAGCCGAATTTCGCTATGAGCTACGTTCGGGCGTACAGGAAAGCCTGGCATCCGTGCTCCGGCCGATTGGCCGGCTGTCGACGAGCACCAGCGCGCTGGCGCCCGGTTCCAGCAGCAGTCGCTTGCCCGCCGGGCGCATGGCGTCGGCCACACCGGGCTCGACCCGGCACAGGGCAGCTTGCGCACCGCGGTTGGTGAGTTTGAGCACCTGACTGGCGCCCCGGCTGATGGCAGACGAATCGACTGCATGGATCAAGGGTGCGCTCAGCGCCAGGTCGATATCGAGGCCGTTCAGTTCAGCCTCCATCCTGGCATCGGCAAAGGCCATCAGCGGCAGGCAGGCCGCGAATCCGCTTATAAGGAGCAGGTTGTTCATCTCGAACCTCCGGGAGATTCTGAGTGAGCCTCTACATGGCCGTAGAGACGGGGCCCCTGGCCCCGGGCCGGAAAGGTCCCGCGGCTGGATCGATCCGTAACCGGTGAGGGTCCGGTGCGGATGCGTTGCCCATCACGTCGGGGGGACGTGGCAACTGCCAGATCGTCCGCTGCCCCGTGCATTCAAGCAAAGGATTACGCAGCCCTCCCGGCATGGGGGACGTGCGCTATCAATTGTAGGAGCGCGCGGGGCAATCGCCCGGCGACGCGACAGCCGTACCCCGGAGCCGGCATCCCGCCCATCCCCACCGCCCCGGCCTACCTCTGCGCCGAGACGGCGTCATCCACCGGTCACGCCCTTGTCATACGGGCATCATCGCCACCACCGATAGTGGTTCCATGACCACAGCCCCCCTGTACATCTCGCTGATCAGCGAAACCTTCCTGCCCGAAGTCAATGGCGTGGCCAACACCCTTGGCCGCCTCTGCGACGGCCTGCGCGCCGCCGGCCACCGGCTGCAGCTGGTGCGCCCGCGCCAGGCCTGCGACCAGGGACGCCGAAGCGACGAAGAGCTGCTGCTGATCCGCGGCTGGCCCCTGCCGGGCTACCCGGGCCTGCAGTGGGGCCAGTCCTGCCTGCACAAGCTGCTGCGCCGCTGGCGCCAGCGCAAACCGGATGTGCTCTACATCGCCACCGAGGGCCCGCTGGGCTTCTCCGCCCTGCGCGCCGCGCGACGCCTGGGCATTCCGGTGGTGAGCGGCTTCCACACCAACTTCCAGCAATACACCGGGCATTACGGCGCAGGCCTGCTGACCCGGCTGCTGACCAACTACCTGCGCTGGTTCCACAACGCCACGCGGCTGACCCTGGTACCTAGCGTCAGCCAGTTGCAGGACCTCACCCGGCGCGGCTTCGAGCGCCTGCAGCTGTTGTCCCGCGGCGTCGACGGCCAGTTGTTCAACCCGGCCCGCCGCTGCCCTGAACTGCGCGCGCAATGGGGCCTGGGGGAGCGGGACATCGCGGTGCTCCACGTCGGCCGCCTGGCAGCGGAAAAGAACCTGGGCCTGCTCGGCGATACCTTCCTGCGCCTGCAGCAACGTTATCCACAGCTGCGGCTGAGGCTGGTGATCGTGGGTGACGGCCCGCAGAAGGCCCTGCTCCAGCGCGCCCTGCCGGACGCCATCTTCTGCGGCGTGCAGCGTGGCGAGGAACTGGCACGGCACTACGCCTCGGGGGACCTGTTCCTCTTCCCCAGCCTCTCGGAAACCTTCGGCAATGTAGTGCTCGAAGCGCTGGCGTCGGGCCTTGCGGTGGTCGCCTTCGACCAGGCTGCCGCCGCCCAGCACATCCGCCACGGCCACAATGGCGCCCTGGCGCTGCCCGATGAGCCATCCAGCTTCATCGAGGCCGCCACCTGGCTGCTGGAAGACCCGGAAAGCCTGCGCCGCGTACGCCTCAATGCGCGCATGCATGCCGGCCGCCAGGGCTGGGAAGCCATAGTCCAGCAGTTCGAGCAATACCTGCTGCATGCGCGCCGGCCGGAGTTGGAAGCGCCCGCCGGCAGCAGCCTGCCACCCCGCGCCTAAGTGAAGACGGTCCGTCGCAGGCTGAGGGAGCCAGGACCCGTGAGGTGGGGCTGTCAGCCTGACTGATCGAGGGTTTGGCAGGAGTCGGAGCGGCGGATGCTTCCCTCACCCCAGCCCCGCTCTGCGCCCCGGCCAGAACGCTTCGCGTTCTGGCGCTCACAGGCACAGGAAGCAGTGCTTCCAAAAACGCGCCTGTTCGCCCCAGAGGGAGAGGGAGCAGTCCGTGCCGGATTGATACAAGGTGCCAGGCGCAAGTCCCCCTTCTCCCTTCGCGTTCGGAAGGGCTCGCTCCCAGCCCCAGAGCATAAGCCCCGTCTCGGCGGGGCTGCTTCGATGAATCAGACCAGGCTACCCAGGGCATCCCGGCTGAACGGCAGGATGTCCTGCATCCGCCCTTCGCGTACTTTCACCGCCCAGTCCGGATCCACCAGCAGGGCGCGGCCCACGGCCACCAGGTCGAACTCCTGCTTGTTCAGGCGCTCCAGCAGGCCTTCGATATTGGCCGGCTGGGCGACCTTGTCGGTCTTGACCATGAACTGCAGGAATTCGCCATCCAGGCCGACGCTGCCGACGGTGATGGTGGGCTTGCCGGTGAGCTGGCGGGTCCAGCCGGCGAGGTTGAGGTCGGAACCGTCGAATTCCGGCTCCCAGAAGCGGCGGGTGGAGCAGTGGAAGATATCCACACCGGCATCCGCCAGGGGCTTGAGGAAGTCACCCAGGGCTTCGGAGGTGGTCACCAGGCGCGCGCTGTAGTCCTGCTGCTTCCACTGGGAGAAGCGGAAGATCACCGGGAAGTCGGGGCCGACGGCGGCGCGGATGGCCTGGATCACTTCGATGGCGAAGCGCGAACGGTTGGCCAGGCTGCCGCCGTATTCGTCGCTGCGCTGGTTGCTGCCTTCCCAGAAGAACTGGTCGATCAGGTAGCCGTGGGCACCGTGGATCTCCACGCCGTCCATGCCGATGGCCTTGGCGTCGCGGGCGGCCTGGGCGTAGGCGGCGACCACTTCCTGGATGTCCTCGCGGGTCATGCCGTGGACCGCCACCTGGCCGTCCTTCAGCTTCTCCATCGGGCCGTAGCCGGGCACGCTGGCGTCAGGCTCGGTGCCCAGGCGGCGCACGTTGCCCACGTGCCAGAGCTGCGGAACGATGCGGCCACCCTCGGCGTGCACCGCGTCCACCACTTCTTTCCAGCCAGCCAGGGCGTCCTCGCCGAAGAAGCGTGGCACGTGGGGATAGCCGTTGGCGGCCTTGTGGCCGATGGTGGTGCCCTCGGTGATGATCAGGCCGACACCGGCGGCGGCGCGGCGGCGGTAGTACTCCACCACCTTGGCGTTGGGCACGCCGCCCGGGGAGAAGGAACGGGTCATGGGCGCCATCACCACGCGGGTGGGCAGTTCCAGGGCGCCGAGGCGGAAGGGTTCGAAGAGGGCTTGTACGGGAGCGGTCATGGGTTCTCCTGTGGCCGGCCAGATGACCGGTCGTCTCGGTTTCAAGGCATTGAAAAATCAGGCCCGGAGCAGCAGTTCCAGGCGGTCCACGAATGCATGCAGGGGAGCGGTCCCACCGCCCACCTTCAGACGTGTGAGCACGCCCTGCCAGGCGTTGGCGATGAAGGCGGCGAGGTTGGCGCAGTTCTCATCGGCGGGCAATTCGCCGGCGGCCACGGCCTCTTCCAGGCAGGCCTGGAGGATGTCAGCCGAGCCTTGCAGGATGCTGTCCACCTGCTCGCCGATGGCGGGCGACAGCTCGGCCATCTCGAAGCTGAGGCTGCCGATGAAGCAGTGGTATTCCGGTTTCTCGCGGCTGGCGAAGCGCGCCAGCAGATCGCGGTAGTAGCCGAGGATACGCTGGCACGGGCTCAGCGTCGGATTGGCCAGGGCCTGGGCATAACGTTCCAGGCGCGGCCGGTAGAGGTACTCCAGGGCCTGCAGGGCGAAGTCTTCCTTGCTGGCGAAGTAGTGATAGAAGGAGCCCTTGGGAATGCCCGCGGCCTGGACGATCTCCTGCACGCCGGTGCCGTGGTAGCCACGGCGGGTCATCACCTGGGAGCCCCTGGCGAGGATGAGGTCGCGTTTGTCGAGTCGGATACTGGTCATGGCGGCGAGCATATGACCGGTCGTCTCGCCCTGCCCAGCACTATTGATTCGCGTGATTGGTGGCCACAGGCCGGAGGGATCGGGGCGAATGCGGGGCGGTTCCTTCCGCCCCGGTCATGAGTGGGGATGGATCAGGCCAGGGCCTTTTCGACGGCCTGGATCAGCGCGGGGTCTTCCGGCGCCGTGCGCGGCGAGAAGCGCGCCAGTACGCGGCCGTCCTTGCCGACGAGGAACTTCTCGAAGTTCCAGGTGATGTCGCCGGGGAATTCGGCGCCCTCGCCCGCCAGCAGGCGGTACAGCGGATGGCGCGCCGAGCCGTTGACCTCGATCTTGCTGCCCAGGGGGAAGGTCACGCCGTAGTTCAGGCTGCAGAACTCGCGGATCTCTTCCTCGCTGCCCGGCTCCTGGGCGGCGAACTGGTTGCAGGGCAGGCCCAGCACGGTGAAACCCTTGTCGCGGTATTGCTGGTAAAGCTTTTCCAGCCCGGCGTACTGCGGGGTCAGGCCGCACTTGGAGGCGACGTTCACCACCAGCACCACCTGGCCCTTGTAGGGCGCCAACGGCAGATCCTGACCGTCGAGCGCACGCAGATTGAGGTCGTGAAAGGCACTCATGACTGACTCCTCGAAACTCTCAGGGAATTCACAGCGGACAAAAAAGGCGCCCCGGGGCGCCTTTTCGGTTTTCTCAGCTTAGCAGCCGATTCGCGGTTTGCCGGGGCGGCTAGTCGCGGACGACCGGTCAGTGGTGGTGACCGCCTTCGCCGTGGATGTGGCCGTGGGCGATCTCTTCGTCGCTGGCCTCGCGCACCTTGACCACCTTGACCTTGAAGTTCAGGCGCTGGCCGGCCAGCGGGTGGTTGCCGTCGACGGTGACGTCATCGCCCTCGATATCGCGGATGGTGACGATCTGCATGCTGCCGTCCGGGCCGGAGGCGTGGAACTGCATGCCGACTTCCAACTGGTCGACGCCTTCGAACATGGCGCGATCCAGCGTGGCCACCAGCTCGGCGCTGTACTCGCCGTAGGCGTCTTCGGGCTCGACGGCGACGTTCAGCTCGTCGCCGGCCTGCTTGCCTTCCAGGGCACGCTCCAGACCGATGATGATGTTGCCGGCGCCGTGCAGGTACACCAGCGGGGCGCCGCCGGCGGAACTGTCGATCACCTCACCGGCGTCGTTGGTAAGGGTATAGTCGATGGACACGGCCTTGTTGGCGGCGATCAGCATGGTGCGAGACCTTCTGCGAATGAATGATGAACGAGCAAGTTTAACCGCGCGGCCAGTCGATTGCGACCCGAACGCGGACGGGCGGCCACGGCTGGTCGGCTACAGGCAAGACGAAGACGGTCACTGGGTGGCGGTGCTTTCCTGCGGCCATACTCAGCACTTGCGACACCAGCCGCCATGGCAGTCCCGCGCCTGGGTGCTCGACCCCAAAGCGCGCGCCGCCCGGTTGGGCCAACCCTTCCCCTGCGGCTGGTGCGCCCAGGGCCTGGCCCCCGACACCTCCGAGGAAACCTGATGCCCGCCCGCAACATCCTGGTGATCCACGCCCGCAAGACCTCCCTGCGCTTCGCCCTGGTCAACGAAGCCCACAGCCAGTTCATCCTCCACGGCCTGGCCGAAGGGCTCGGCAGCCGCGATGCCGAACTGCGCTGGCAGCGCGGCGGCGACAAGGACAGCCTGATGATCCCCAACGCCGACCATCGCGCCGCGCTGTCGCAGCTGATGCCCATCGTCCAGGGCGCCGCCGGCGGCAGGCTCCACGCCGTATGCCACCACGTCCTGCATGGCGGCGAACTGTTCAATTCCGCCTGCCGCATCGACGCCCAGCTGATCCGCCGGCTCCAGGCCCTCGCCCCGCTGGCGCCGCAGCAGATGCCGGCGAGCCTGGCGGGCATCGAAGCCGCCATGCACCTGTTGCCGAGCCTGCCCCATGTGGCGGTGTTCGACACCGCCTTCCACCAGAGCATGCCCGAGCACGTGTACCGCCTGGCCCTGCCGGATTCCGTCTACCGCGAGCACGGCCTGCGCCGCTACGCCTTCCACGGCAACAGCCACCGCTACGTCAGCCACCGTGCCGCCGAGCTGGCGGGGCTCTCCATCGGCGACAGTTGCTGGCTTTCCGCCCACCTGGGCGAGCACAGCTCCGCCTGCGCCATCGTCAACGGCCAGAGCCGCGACGCCAGCATGAACCTGGTGATGGCCACTCGCAGCGGCGACATCGACCCGCACCTTTACACACAGCTGCACCGCAGCCTCGGCTGGAGCCTGGAGAAGATCGACCAGGTGCTGCGCCAGGAAAGCGGGCTGCTCGGCCTTTCCGCGCTGGCCAGCGACATGCGCAGCCTGGAGAAGGCCCGGGACCAGGGCCACACCGGCGCCACCCTGGCGATCGAAGTGTTCTGCTATCGCCTGGCCAAGACCCTGGCCGCCGTGGGCTGCGCCCTGCCGCAACTGGATGGGCTGATCTTCACCGGCGAGATAGGCGAGAATTCGCCCCTCGTGCGCAGCCGCACGGTGGATCACCTGAAGCTGCTCAACCTGGCCATCGACCGCGAAGCCAACGCCCGCTGCGTGCGTGGCGTCGCCGGCCCCATCCACAAGCGCGGCCATCCGCGGGTGCTGGTGGTGCCGACCAACGAAGAACGCCAGATCGCCCTCGACACCCTGGCCCTGCTCGCCTGAACCGCCTTTGCCAAGGAGCCCCATGCACTGCTTTTTCATCGCCCCGACCGGCTTCGGCGTCGGCCTCACCTCCACCAGCCTCGGCCTGGTGCGCGCCCTGGAACTGGCCGGCCTGCAGGTCGGCTTCCTCAAGCCCGTGGCCCAGCCCCATCCGGGTGACCTCGGCCCGGAACGCTCCACCGAACTGGTGGCCCGCACCCACGGCCTGAAGCCGCCCACGCCACTGTCCCAGTCCCAGGTGGAACGGATGCTCGCCGACGGCCAGCTGGACGAACTGCTGGACGAGATCACCGGCCTCTTCCAGCACGCCGCCCAGGGCAAGGACGTGGTGATAGTCGAGGGCATGGTGCCGACCCGCCACGCCAGCTACGCCGCACGGATCAACTTCCACCTGGCCAAGAGCCTGGACGCCGACGTGATCCTGGTCTCGGCGCCGGAAGACGAGAGTCTCTCCGAGCTGTCGGACCGCCTGGAGATCCAGGCCCAGCAGTTCGGCGGCCCGCGCGACCCCAAGGTGCTGGGTGTGATCCTCAACAAGGTGCGCGACCAGGACTTCGTGCGCCGCCTCAAGGAACAGTCGCCGCTGCTGCGCGGCGACGACTTCCGCGTCCTCGGCAGCGTGCCCTGGCTGGACGAGCTGAACGCCCCGCGCACCCGCGACGTCGCCGACCTGCTGCAGGCCCGGGTGATCAACGCCGGCGACTACGACCAGCGCCGGGTACAGAAGATCGTGGTCTGCGCGCGCACCGTGCCCAACACCGTGCAGCAGTTGAAGCCCGGCGTGCTGGTGGTGACCCCCGGGGATCGCGACGACATCATCCTCGCCGCCAGCCTGGCCTCCATGAATGGCGTGCCGCTCGCCGGCCTGCTGCTCTCCAGCGACATCCCGCCCGACCCGCGCACCCTGGAACTCTGCCGGGGCGCCCTGCAAGGCGGCCTACCGGTACTGAGCGTGGCCACCGGCACCTACGATACCGCCACCAACCTGAACCGGATGAACAAGGAAATCCCGGTGGACGACCGCGAGCGCGCGGAGAAGGTCACCGAGTTCGTCGCCCGCAACCTCGAACTCGACGGGTTGCGCGCCCGTTGCGGCACGCCGAGCAGCCAGCGCCTGTCGCCGCCGGCCTTCCGCCATCGGCTGATCCAGCAGGCCCAGTTGGCCGGCAAGCGCATCGTCCTGCCCGAAGGCAGCGAACCGCGCACGGTGCAGGCCGCCGCCGCCTGCCAGGCCCGCGGTATCGCCCATTGCGTGCTGCTGGCCAGGCCCGAGGACGTGCACGCCGTGGCCCGCGCCCAGGGCATCGAGCTGCCGGAAGGGCTGGAAATCCTCGACCCGGACCGGGTCCGCGAGCGCTACGTGCAGCCCATGGTGGAGCTGCGCCAGAACAAGAGCCTGAACGCCCCCATGGCCACCGCCCAGCTGGAAGACAATGCCCTGCTCGGCACCATGATGCTGGCCCTGGACGAGGTGGACGGCCTGGTGTCCGGCGCCATCCACCCCACCGCCAATACCATTCGCCCGGCCCTGCAGCTGATCAAGTCGGCACCCGGTTACCGCATCGCCTCCTCCGTGTACCTGATGCTGATGCCGGACCAGGTGGTGGTCTATGGCGACTGCGCGGTGAACCCCGAGCCCGATGCCAGGGACCTGGCGGAAATCGCCCTGCAGAGCGCCGACTCCGCCCAGGCCCTGGGCATAGTCCCGCGGGTGGCGCTGATCAGTGATTCCGGCGACGCGGCGGAACTGGACAAGGTCCGCGAAGCCCTGGAACTGGCCCGCGCCGCCCGCCCCGACCTGGCCATCGAAGGCCCCCTGCCCTACGCCAGCGCCACCCGCGACGGTCGCTCCACGGTCTACGTGTTCCCCGACCTGGCCAGTGGCGATGCGGCCTACAAGGAAGCGCAGCAGGGCGAACACGTGGTCAGTGGCGGCCTGATGCTCCAAGGTCTGCGCAAGCCGGTGAACGACCTGCCCCGCAACGTGCTGGTGGACGACATCATCCACACCATCGCCCTGACGGCGATCCAGGCGGCCTGTGGCAACGAGGGCTGAGCAGGC
>NZ_JBHSOU010000071.1:42516-65452 GCF_042656385.1 Pseudomonas sp. GCM10022186 | reverse complement strand
AGGGGCGAATTCATTCGCCATGCAGGCCGAAGGGCTGCCCCCGGGGTCCGACCGGGGCAGCTTCGCCGCCCTTGGCGAATGAATTCGCCCCTACAGTGAAGGCCGGCGCCAGCGGCATGATCCTCGACCGCCCGGTCACCCTTCGCACTTGCAGTCCAGTGAACAACCGTTAACCTTGGCCACCATTCTGCCCGCAGCCAGGGATTGCCGCGGGTCCGGTCCATAACGAGGTGGCCACGACCACCCCACGGTGAGGCTCCATCCCTGCCATGCCCAGCTTTATCCCTTCCCCCCTGCGCGGCGCACTGGCGGCGCTGCTGCTGGCCCTCAACACCCTGTTCTGGTGCATCCCGCTGTTCGCCGTCACCCTGCTGAAGGTGCTGCTGCCCTTGCGCGCGGCCAGGGGCTTGCTGAACTGGGCGGCCAGCGCCATCGCCGAGGGCTGGATCAGCTGCAACAAGGCGTGGATGGGCCTTGTGGGCGACACCCGGTGGGACGTGAAGGGCCTGGAAGGGCTCGATTACCAGCGCAGCTACCTGGTCACCAGCAATCACCAGAGCTGGGTGGACATTCTGGTGCTGCAGCACCTGCTCAATCGCCGCACTCGCCTGCTGCGCTTCTTCCTCAAGCAGGAGCTGATCTGGGTTCCGGTGATCGGCCTGTGCTGGTGGGCGCTGGATTTCCCCTTCATGAAGCGCTACTCCAAGGCCTACCTGGCCAAGCATCCGGAGAAGAAGGGCAAGGACCTGGAAACCACCCGCCGCACCTGCGCCAAGTTCCGCGACAATCCGGTGGGCATCTTCAATTTCCTCGAGGGCACCCGCTTCACCCGCGCCAAGCACGACCAGCAGGGCTCGCCCTTCCAGTACCTGCTCAAGCCCAGGGCCGGCGGCATCGCCTTCGTGCTGGATGCCATGGGCGAACAGCTGCATTCGCTGATCAATGTCACCATCCACTACCCGGATGGCAACCCGAGCTTCTGGACCCTGCTGGCCGGCCAGTTGCGCCAGGTGGTGGTACGCATCGAGAAGCTGGAAATCCCTCGCGAATTCATCGGCCGGAACTACGACCAGGACGAGCAGTACCGCCAGGCATTCCAGCAATGGGTGAACCGCCTGTGGGAAGCCAAGGACACCCAGCTGGCGCACCTGCACCAGCAGTTCCCGCCGGCCTGAGCCCGCTCCGCCGATGGCGCTGTGGCAACGGCTGGAAATGCGCTGCCCCCTGGGACCGCCCCTGTTGTGCCCCGCAAACGAAAGGCCCGCCGGTCGGCGGGCCTTTGCATGCCGCTCGCTCTAGGACGTCTGTAGCACCTCGTCCACCTGGAGCAAGGGCGCCAGGTTGGTGTAGTTGGAGATATCGGCGCTGATTTCATCGCCATTCAGGTCCAGCGTGCTGCGCAATTCCTCAATCGACAGTACCCATAAGTTGGCCATGCAGATGAATGGCGCCACGGCACCATCCGCTGCGGCCAGGCCCTTGCGCACTTCGACCTTCACCAGGTTTTCGCCGATCAGGCGGGTCAGGAGTGGGATGTGTTCCTCGCAGTAGTAGGTGAAGTCGAACTTGGCGCCCGGTGCGTTGGGGTACGCCACAACAAAGCAGTACATGGAGCCTCCTTATCGCGATATGCCGGGGGCGTGATCCCGGATGCCCCGACAGATGAAGTGTAGGCCCGCAATTTCAGCTCTGCGTGATGGCCTTCCTCCCTCAGGAGGAAGGGCTGGTGGAGTGGCTGTCGGCCCCCTCGCGCAGCACACGCCAGTCCACCAGCCGCGGAAAGGCTTCCGCCTTGGCCACGGGCAGCCCCGGCGCCACCAGGAAGCCCTGCATGAAAGTGCAGCCATGCTCCAGCAGCCAGTCGCGCTGGGCGATGGTTTCCACGCCTTCGGCTATCACCTCCAGGCCCAGGTGGCGGCTGAGGTCGATGATGGTGCTGACCACCGCGGCGTCGCGCCGGGACTCCAGCATGTTGGAGACGAACAGGCGGTCGATCTTCAGGGTGTCCAACTCGAAATGACGCAGATACGCCAGGGATGAATAGCCGGTGCCGAAATCGTCGATGGCGATGCGCACCCCCAGGGAACGCAGTTGCCGGAGCTGGTCACGGGTCAGCTCCAGATCCTGCATCAGCGCGCTCTCGGTGACCTCCACTTCCAGTTGCTCGGGACGCAGGTTGAACTCATCCAGCACCCGCCGCAGATCGTCCACCAATTGCGGCATGCCGAATTGCACCGGGCTGACATTGAGGCTGATGACCAGCTCCTGACCGAAGGAAGGCCCCCAGGCGCTGCACTGGCTGGCCCCTTCCCGCAGCACCCAGTCGCCCAGGCGGTTGATCAGGCGGGTTTCTTCCAGCAAGGGAATGAAGACATTGGGCGCCACGGTGCCGGCGACCCGGTGTTCCCAGCGCAGCAAGGCCTCGAAGCCGCGCAGGCGGCCGGTTTCCAGGTGGATCTGCGGCTGGTAGACCAGATGGAAGTCGTTCTGCTCGATGGCATTGCGCAGGCTTTCCTCCAGCATCAGCCTGGAGCGGGCGCGACCATTCATTTCCGGCGAATAGAAACGGTACTGCTGGCGGCCGGCGCGCTTGGCCTCATACATGGCGATGTCCGCCGCCCGCAGCAGGCCGTCCACGCTCTGCCCGCACTCGGGGAAGCAGGCGATACCGACACTGGCGCCGAGGGTGATGTCGATTCCTTCGATGCGATGGCGCACCGAAACCAGCTCGATCAGTTTTTCCGCCACCCGGGCGGCATCTTCGGGGTGGTCCAGGGTGTCGAGCAGCGCGGTGAATTCGTCGCCCCCCATCCGCGCGAGAATGTCGTAGGGCCGCAGGCAGTTCTTCAGCTGCTCCGCCACCCGGCGCAGTACGCGGTCACCGGCCTCGTGGCCGAGGGAGTCGTTGATCAGCTTGAAGCCGTCCAGGTCCAGGTAGAGCACCGCCATGCGCTTGCCATTGCGCTCTATGCGCGCCAGGGAAGCTTCCAGCGCCTGGTGGAAGCCCCGGCGGTTGAGCAATCCGGTCAGGGCATCGGTGATGGCCTGGGACTCCAGCTGCGCGTGCAGCTGGCGCACCACGGACATGTCCAGGGCGATGACCACCATGGAACGCTGCAATCGCGGCAGGGGCGAAGACGAAAGCGCCACCGGCAGGCGTTCGCCGCCCAGCGTCTTGAGACAGGCGTCGTGCAGGCGATAGGTCTCGTTCTGCTTCCAGTGTCGGTAGAAATCCGAGTGCTTCCATTCGCCGCCCACCTCCGGATAGGCGAGCAGGCTCAGCAGGGGCCGGCCCTCCAGGTCCTCCACCGTGCCCTGGAGCATCAGCGCCATGGCCGGGTTGGCGAAGCTGATGATGCCGTCCTCGCCCACCACCAGGATGCCCTCGGCGGCGTTTTCCAGCACCGAGGCATTGAAGGCGCGGGCGCTGTCCAGCTGCTGGCTGAGATGCAGGAGGTCGCGGCGATTGCGCTCATGGGCCAACAGGGACTGGATCTTGTGCCGCAGCACCTGGGGGTCGAAGGGTTTGAGGATGAAATCCACCGCGCCGGAGGAGTAGCCGCGCAACACGGCGTCCTGGGTGTGGGCGATGGCGGAGATGAAGATGATCGGCGTATAGCGGGTCAGCGGGCTGCTGCGCATCAGCCGGGCCACTTCGAAGCCGTCCATGCGCGGCATCTGCACGTCCAGCAGGACCAGGCCGACCTCCTCCTCCAGCAGGCATTTCAGCGCTGCCTCCCCGGAGTCGACGGTGCGCACCTGCCATTGGCCATCGTCCAGCAGCGCCTCCATGGCAGCGAGGTTTTCCTGGCGGTCGTCCACCACCAGCAGGACATCGGCGGCAGGGGCTTGCTTAAGCTGCGGGTGCGCCATGGCAACCTCCCGGTTGTTCCAGCCAGCGGTAGAGCATGTCCAGGAGTTCCTGGCGACTTACCGGCTTGGCCAGGTAGTCGTCGGCGCCGGCGGTGATGCATTTTTCCCGGTCGCCCTTCATCGCATGGGCGGTCAGGGCGATGATCGGGATACCACAGCCATGCTCCTGCTTGAGCAGGCGGGTCGCGGTGTAGCCGTCCATATTGGGCATGGCCATGTCCATCAGGATCAGGTCGAAGGGTTCGCGCTGGAAGCAGTCGATGGCTTCCAGGCCATCCCGGGCGGCAGTGACCTTCATGCCCGTTTCATCGAGCAGGGCACTGAGTGCGTAGATATTCCGCACATCGTCATCCACCAGCAGCACGCGGCTGCCTTCCAGCGGGTCCGCCACCGGGCTCGACTGCGTCTGCCGCAGGCCGGCGAGGAAGCCCTGGACCGCCGAACTGAGGTTGTCGAGGTCCTCGCCCGCCTTGCGCACCACCACCGCCGAATAGCGACGCAGGCGCTGCAGGTTCTGCTGGTTGACATCGACCCCGGTGTTGATGACTACCCGCGAGCCATTCAGGGAGCGCTCCCGGTCGAGGCTGTCGAGGAGCTCGAAGCCGTCCTGGTCCGGCAGGTCCAGGTCGATCACCAGCGCCGAGAAATCGCTCTCGACATAGGCCTTGCGTGCGCCCTCGCCGCTGGCCCTGGCCACCACGTTGAAACCCAGCTGCTCCAGGTGCTCGCGATAGTGCTCGCGCTCCACGTCCACGTCCTCCACCAGCAGCAGCTTGCGCTCGTCCGGCGGCGGACCGCCCTCGAGGTCGCTGAAGACCTTTTCCAGGTCCTCGCGGGCGATGGGCTTGACCAGGTAGCGGGTCGCGTCCTCGTTCCAGTCCTGGGGCTGCGGCACGCAAGAGATGATGTTCACCGGGGTGGTACGGTGATTGGCCTGGCCACGCAGACGCCGGTAGATCTGCCAGCCACTGATGTCGGGCAGCAGGATGTCGAGGATGACCGCGGCGAAGCGTTCGCCCTGCAGCAGGCCGATGGCCTGCCTGCCGCTGCGGCAATGGACGCTGGAGAAACCGTGGGCCTGGGCTTCTTCGGCGATCACCGAGGCGAAGTTGACGTCGTCCTCGACTATCAGCACCGCCGGCCCCTGGCCACTGCGCACCGGCTGCGAGGGGACATCCTCGTCCTTCGGCTGGCTGGCGGCCACCGCTACCGGCAGGCGCACGATGAAACGCGAGCCACGACCCGGCACGCTTTCCAGGCTGATTTCGCCGTCCAGCGCCAGCACCAGCTGGCGGGTGATGGCCAGCCCCAGGCCGGTGCCACCGAAGCGTCGGCTGGTGGAGCCGTCGATCTGCTGGAAGGCCTGGAAGATGCGTTCATGCTGGTTTTCGGCGATGCCGATGCCGGTGTCACGGACGACGAAGCGCAGCACCTCGCGCTCATCCGTGGCCGCGGCGGGGTCGAGCTCCACGGACAGTTCCACATCGCCCTGTTCGGTGAACTTGAGCGCATTGGACAGCAGGTTGCGCAGGATCTGGTGCAGACGCACCCGGTCGCTGTGGATAACCCGTGGCACGCCGACCTGGACATGGGTGGACAGGCGCAATCCCTTGATTTCGGCCATCGGCCGCAGGCTGCCATCCAGTTCGGCGAGCATGTCCTGGACGTTCAGCGGTTCCAGCTTCAGCTGCATGCGCCCGGCCTCGACCTTGGCCAGGTCGAGCACGTCGTTGATCAGCTGCAGCAGGTCGCCGCCGGCGCGATGGATGATGTCCGCGTGGCGCGTCTGCTTCTCGGTGAGGTTGCCCACCATGTTCTGCCGCAGCTGGTCGCTGAGGATCAGGATACTGTTGAGCGGCGTGCGCAACTCATGGGACATGTTGGCGAGGAATTCGGACTTGTAGCGGTTGGCCAGCATCAGCTGCTCGGCCTGGTCGCGCAGGCGCTGCTCCGCCGCCTTGCGTTCGCTGATGTCGATGATCACCGCCTGCACCAGCAGTTCGCGGCCGGCCCGGATCGGCGACAGGCCCACCTCCAGCGGGATCATCTGGCCATCCCGGTGCTGGCCGAACAGCTCGCGGTTGCTACCCATGCGCCGCTGCTCGGGCTTGCGCTGGAAGCCCTCGCGCAGCTCCGCATGGGCGTCGCGCAAGGCATCGGGCAGGAGCATTTCCACCGGGGCATCGAGCATCTGCTGGCGGGTGTAGCCGAACAGCTGCTCGGTCTGCCGATTGACCATGGTGATCCGGCCGCGGATATCCACCAGGACGATGGCGTTGGGCGAAGCCTCCACCACCAGGCGGAAACGCTCCTCGGCGCTCTTGCGCGCCTGCAGGTCGACGAGGTTGATCAGGAAGCGCTGGCCGACGCCATGGTTCAGGCTGCTCAAGGTGAGCGCCACGGGGATTCGCTCGCCACCCTCCGGCAACGCCTCCACCTCGATCAGTTGGCTGGGGGACTGGTCGACCTCCCCGGCCTGCAGGGCCGGGGCATCCGGCAGGAAGCGCTGCACTCGCTGCCCCGGCAGGAGCCCGGCATCGCAGGCCAGCAGATCGCCCGCGCTGGCGTTGGCCATTTCAATCCGCCCCTGCTCATCGCAGATCAGGGTTGCTACCGGCAGGTGCTGCAGCAGCAGGCGGAAGCGCTCTTCCCGTTCGGCGAGCTCGGCGGTGGCGAACTGGCTGAGCTGCAGTTGCCGCTCACGCTGGTAGAGATACCCCCCCACCAGCAGGGACAGCAGCATCGCCGCGGCCATGCCGGTCCAGAGACTGAAGGCGATGCGGTTGTTGCCCAGCATCGCTTCGTATTCGGTGGTACTGGCCACCCCCAGCGCCCAGGTTCGGCCGAACAGCTTCAGCTGCTCCACCTGGTGGAAACGTGGTTGGTGGCTGCTCCCGGTATCCTCCAGCAGCGGCATGTCGGGCGTGCCGAGGTCCTTGAGATCGATGCGATAGAGGGTGTTCTGCGCGCCAAGGATGCCATCCATCAGGTCATGCAGGCGGAAAGCGCCGCAGACCATGCCGAGCAAGGCGGCGCGGCGCTCTTCGGCTGATGTGATGGGCGCGTCCGGACGGTACACCGGCATGTACAGCAGCACGCCGTTCTGCACTTCCTGATCGGTTTCCTGCTTGAGCGTGATCGGCCCGGTGAGGCTGGCCTCGCCGGTTTCCCATGCCAGCACCAGGGCCTGCCTGCGCACCTCTTCGCTGAGCATGTCGAAGCCCAGGGTGCGGCGATTGCGCCAGTCCATCGGGCTGCTGAACTGCACCACCACGTAATCGTCCCGCGGGCCATGGGGGAAGACGCGGAACTCGCGGCGGCCCTGTTCCCAGATTTCGCCAACGAATTCATTGAGCTCGTCATTCTTCAGATAGCGCGCCCAGGCCAGCGCCTGGATACCCGGATAGCGCTCCTGCAGCTGCAACTGGTCGGTGGCCCGCGCCCACTCCTCGGCCGATACGGCGTTGCTACCGACCAACAGGCCGGACATGCCGCGCAACACCATTTCGTAGGCGCGCATGCGGGTACTGACGCGCTGGGCGATTTCCTCGGCTTCGATCTTGAACCGCTGTTCGTGCTCGGTCCGGTTGCGCACTTCGAGGGCCAGCCATTGCCACAGCACCAGGCCGCCGAGCACCAGCATCAGGACCAGCGTCACCAGCAAAGGCAGCAGGTATTTGCGGGAAAGGGGCAATTGTCGGTCGTCCATGCCATCTCCTGTCCAATCCGTGGCCGCCGCCGCGCCTCTGTGGGCACTGGTCGACGGTTGCGACGGGGCTCAACGGAACCCTGCATCGCAGTCTAGACAGGAATGTGGGAACTGGCGTTACGCCAGCAGGCGAACGACGAGCGGCAGAAACGACAAGGCCCGCGAATGCGGGCCTTGTACGGGGTTGCAGGGATTCTTACTGCTGCGAAACCTGGGCGCCGGGGATGGGAGTCAGCTTGATCTCCACGCGGCGGTTCTGCGAACGGCCGGCCTCGTTGGTGTTGCTGGCCACCGGCTGGTCCGGGCCCATGCCGCGGGAGGTCACGCGGGCACCATTGACGCCCTGGGCCATCAGGTAGTTGGCCACGCTCTGGGCGCGCTGCTGCGACAGGTTCACGTTGTACTGGTGGCTGCCGGTGCTGTCGGTGTGGCCGACCACCTCGATGTTGTTCTGGTCGTACTGCTTGAAGGAAGCCGCCAGGTTGTTCAGCGGGCTGTAGAAGTTGCTGGCGATATTCGCCGAGTTGGTGGCGAAGGTGATGTTGCCGGGCATGATCAGGTTGAGATTGTCGCCCTGGCGCTCCACCTGCACACCGGTGCCTTCCATGCTGCGGCGCAGTTCGGCTTCCTGCTTGTCGACGTAGTAGCCATAGCCGGCGCTGGCCGCGCCGGCCACGGCGGCGCCGATCAGCGCGCCCTTGCCACGGTTGTCGTGGTTGATCGCGGCCCCTGCCACGGCGCCGGCGAGGGCACCCAGGGCGCCGTACTTGGCGGTCTTGCTCATGCCGCCCTGGCTCGGGGCCTGGCCCTGGTTATCGTAGGTGCCTGGCGCGGCACAGCCCGACAGCATGGCGAAAGCGGTGGCGGCGATGATCAGGCGACGCGGGGTGAACATGGACTCATTACTCCTGAGAAATCGATTAGCCGGTGCGGCTGCGGGCAATTAGACATCAAACTCCGCAGAAATTCCGTGGTTCAGGCCCGCACGAAGGGATTTTCCCGCATCTCGTCGCCAAGACGGGTATCCGGGCCGTGGCCGGTGACCACGGTCGCCTCCTCGTCCAGGCTGTACAGGCGCTGCTTGATGGAGCGCTCGATGGTGGCGTAGTCGCCGCCCCAGAGGTCGGTACGGCCGATGCCGCGGCGGAACAGGGTATCACCGGCGATCAGCAGTCTGGCCTGGGGGAACCAGAAGCTCATGGAACCCGGGGTGTGCCCCGGCGTGTGCAGGGCCACGCCACAGCCGCAGGCCAGCTCCTCGTCGTCGGCCAACCACTGGTCGGGCGATGGCACCGGCTTGTAGGGCACGCCGAACATGCGGCATTGCATTTCCAGGTTGTCCCAGAGGAACTGGTCTTCCTTGTGCAGGTGCAGGGTCGCGCCAGTGGTCTTCTTCAGCTCGCCGGAGGCGAGGAAATGATCCAGGTGGGCGTGGGTGTGGATGATGCTCACCAGCTTCAGGCCGTGGGCCTCCAGGCGCGCCAGGATCAGCTCCGGATTGCCGCCCGGGTCGACCACTATGGCTTTCTTGCTGACCGGGTCACCGATCAGGGTGCAGTTGCACTGCAAGGGTCCGACGGGAAAGGTTTCGCGGATCAGGGCGGTGGGCTGGGTCATCGGGCATCTCCGGTACGGCGGTGCGCTCTGCGGCGCTCGGGGAATGGGCTTCACGGCCCGGCACGATAATCGCTCGGCGGCCTGCCCGTCCATTTGCGGAAGGCGCGGCGAAAGTTGGCGGGGTCGCTGAAGCCCAGCAGGTTGGCGATCTCGAACAGCGGCAACTGGGTGGTGCCGAGGTATTGCAGGGCCAGGCCCTTGCGTACTTCATCCAGCACCTGTTGATAACTGGTGCCCATGGCCGCCAGGTGCCGGCGCAGGCTGCGGCCGCTGGTGTGCAGGGCGCGGGCGGCGCCGTCGAGGTCGGGGAAGTCGCCGGGGCGCGCCAGCAACAGCCGACGCACGCGGGTCAGCAGGGCGTCCTGCACGTCCAGGCTGGCCAGCAGGGCCTCGCACTGCTGTTCGCACATCTGCACCGTGGCCGGATTGGCCAGCGCCATGGGCCGCTCCAGGTAACTCATGGGCAGGCTCAGCCAGTGGCAGGGCTGCTCGAACTGCGCCTCGATGCCGAACACCTCCGCATAGCGTGCCGCATAGGCTGGCGCCGGGTGCGCGAAGCCCACCTGCTGGCCATGCAGCTCCTCCCCCACCAGGAAGCGGGCGATGCTGAAGAAGCTGGCCAGCAACCCTTCGCCGGCGAAACGCCCGAGCGGCCCCATGGGGAAGGACTCGGTGGCGCGCAGCTGCAGGCAGTCGCCCTGCTCCACCAGCTCCAGCTCGTAGGCCAGGCCCAGGACCCGGTAATACTTCATGGCGAACTGCAGGGCCCGTCCCAGGTTGGCGCTGGAAAGCACCGCATAGCCGAGGATGCCGTGGGTGGAGACGTTCAGCCGCTGGCCGAGCATCAGGCCCAGGGCCGGTTCGCGGCATTGCTGCAGGGCGGCACCGGCCAGATGGTTGAAGTCGACGAAGGACAACCGGCCGTTGGGGTTGCCGAGAACCTCCGGCCGGATCCTGGCGCTGGCCAGCAATGTCGAGCGCGCCACGCCCAACTCCTCGGCCAGGCCGAGCAGGGCGTCGGCATAGGCGATGGGCACCAGTTCGGCGGAGAAGGTCAGGGGTTGCTTCATGGTGGCGTCTTGTTCTGGCTCTGGCCGGATATGACCCGAAGGTTGGCAGTAGATAACCTTGTCCGACAAAAGCCCGCAAGCGGATATTGGGACCATGGTCCATATAGACTCAAGGAGCCCCCATGGCCAGCACCACCCCCGAAGGATTGGTTATCCGTCCGCGCCACATGGATTTCGACCTGCCCAGCCCCCTGCCCCGCCACTGGCACGGTGGCGACGCCTTCAAGAGCCACCTGTTCGATGCGATGTCGGTGCTCTTCCCTGACGGCGAGCGTTTCTTCATCGATTCGGTGCGCCAGTTCCGCGAGCAGATCGACGACCCGGTGCTGAAGGAGCAGATCCGCGGCTTCATCGGCCAGGAGGGCCATCACAGCCGCGAGCACCTGGAATACAGCAACCGCCTGCGTGACCTGGGCTATGACATCGGTACCATCGAGCGCCGAGCCCAGGCGCGGATCCGCTTCACCCAGAAGAAATTCTCCCCGCGCCGCCAGCTGGCCGCCACCGCCGCCCTGGAGCACATCACCGCGATCATGGCCGACGGCCTGTTGAAGAACCCCGAGTACATGAGCGGTGCCCACCCCACCATGGCGCGCCTGTGGCGCTGGCACGCGCTGGAGGAGACCGAGCACAAGGCGGTGGCCTTCGACGTCTACAACCAGGTCTGCGGCAGCCACCGGCTGTTGCGCCGGGCGATGCTGATGGGCACCTTCTTCTTCGTCCTCGACACCACCCGTGGCCTGGCGCACATGCTCGAGCGCGACGGCCTCTTGTGGAACTGGCGCGTCTGGCGCGATGGCCTGGCCTGGATGTGGGGCCGCAAGGGCATCTTCCGGCCGCTGGTCAAGACCTACCTGGACTTCTTCAGGAAGGGGTTCCATCCCTGGCAGCATGACAACCTGGACTTGCTGTACAGGGCGCGGGAAGAGTTCGATGTGGCTCGGGCGAGTGTGGCTTGAGCACCAGAATGGAAAGAACGGCCCTTCGGGGCCGTTTCTTCTTGAGCGCGGAGTGGGGGGCGACACCCTCTCCCCAGCCCTATCCCTGAAGGGAGAGGGCGCAGTCCGTGCAGGATGGTTACGACGTGCGAGGCGCAAGTCACCCCTCTCCTCTTCAGGGAGAGGGGCCGGGGGAGAGGGTGGCTTAGCCCAACAGGAACCGCATCGCATCCGCCGCACTCTGCTGCGGAATCTCTTCCATGGGGATATGCCCCACGCCGGGGTAGGTCTTCACCTGGATGCCCGGCAGGTCGCGCTGCCAGAGCGGCACGTGCTTCGGCGAGATCCAGCGGTCCTTCTCGCCCCACAGCAGCAGGGTCGGTGCCTCGATCTGCGCCACCCGCTGGCCGGTACCTTCCAGTTCCTCGCGGTTGACCTTCAGCAGCACGCGGAAGATCTCCATCATCGCCCGGCGGTTGCCCGGCCGGCGGCTGAGGTCGTAGTAGCGGTCCACCACGCCGGGCTTGATCCGCCCCGGCTGGCCGTAGACTTCCCTGATGCCCTGGGCGATCAGCGCCCGCGGCATCCACAGCGCCATCGCCAGGGTGGCGCCGGGCAACGCCGCGGAAGCGATCATCCAGGGCACCTTGTGCATCCGGTAGCCGGCCGGGTCGATCAGCACCAGCTTCTCCACCCGCTGTGGCTGGGCCAGGGCGAAGTTCCAGGCGATGTAACCACCCAGGGAATTACCGGCGATGGAGGCCTTGGCGATCCCCAGGTGATCCAGCAGCAGGCCGAGGATGCCGATCATGCGTTCGGCCGAGTAGTCGCCGTTGCGCTTGGGGCCGGTGAGGCCGAAGCCAGGGACGTCGAAACGGATGATGCGGTAGTGCGGTGCGAAGGCCTCGACCCAGCCGTCCCAGGTGTGCAGGGAGGCGACCACGCCGTGGATCATCACCAGAACCGGTTTTTCACGGCTGCCCTCATCGCGATAGTGGACATTGAAGCCATCCAGCTCGATGAAACGCGAACCGCTGTCGGCGCTGGCGTAGCGTGCCTTCAGGCGATCGAGCGGCAGGGAACCGAAGCCCAGGCGGGCGAAACCGGCGGCAAGCGGCGGCGACAGCGGCAGGCTGGATGCGGACATTCCGGGCACCTCGTGATTGTTGTTGTCGAGGGGCTATCAGAGCACGCAGGCGCAAGTCCCGCGCCCAACCTAGGTTGAGCGTGGGCGCCGCCGGCCCAACCAAGGCGCGGGTGACGACGCGGCATGGCCTCGCTAATCTTGGCCAGCCCTTCCCGCAGGATCACCCCGGACGATGACGCTGACCCGCCCCCTGCTTTGGCCGCTGGCCATCCTCCTGCTGGTGTGCGCCCTGCGCGCCCCGGCGGCCGAGCTGTTCTACCTCGGCCAGAAGATTCCCGATATCCAGCGCCCATGGGGCAGCGCCGATTACCACCAGCTGATCCTGGCCTTGCAGAAAATCGACACCACCCAGGCGAACGCGCTGCCGCGACGCAGCGGCGAATTCACCGGACCGATCTACACGCGCATGGTCAGCGAAGAGAACTTCAAGCCGCAGCTGAACATCTACGCGCCGCTGGAACTGCGGCAGAACGAGGCGCGCGAGGTGCTCTTCCAGCTCAAGGAGCTGATGCGCCTGTACTTCGACTTCAAGGCCGCGCAGCAGCCCTATGGCGCCGAGGCACTGGGCCTGATGACCCATTCCCTGCGCCAGCAGGCCATTCTCTTCACCCTCACGGTGGAGTTCTGGATGACCCTTTCGGAGAAGGAACAGGGCAACCCCGTGCGCCTCCAGGGCCTGCAGGAAACCAAGGCGGCCGCGGCCATGCTGACGTCCAGCGCCCTGGACTACCTGGGCCTGACCCGCCAGTTCAACCGCGAGGATCTGGTGCTCTACAGCGCCGAACTGGCCAGGCAGATGCCCGAGCTCTTCGTGCATCTGCAGGCCGAGGTACGCGGGCAGTTGCTGGCGCGGGTCGCCGAGCTGGCGGAGCAGCACCCCGATGGCGAGGTGCGCGGCAACATGGCCGACCTGCTGCCGGTGCTGGCCGGCATCCAGCAGGATGTGGACGCCCAGTTGGCCAGGCCCAGCGCCCCGCAACCAGCCCGGCCCAGGCTGGACCTCTCGGCGCCGCCGGTCTCAGCGCAACAGGCCGAGTGACTTGGCCCGGGCCACCGCCTGGGTGCGGCGCTCCACGCCCAGCTTGCTGTTGATATGGCGGGCGTGGCTTTTCACCGTGTGCAGGGAGATGAACAGGCGCTCGCTGATTTCCTGGTTGGAGCAGCCTTGGGCGATCAGTTGCAGCACCGCCAGTTCCCGCGAGCTGAGCGCCTCGGCGGTGCCGGCGTCGGCGGGCAGCGCCACCTCGGCGCCGGGCAACAGTTCCAGCAGCGCCCGCACCGATTCCGGTGAGCGCTTCGCCAACTGCTCGCGCAGCCACTGGGGATGCTGCTCCAGCAACTCACGGTAGGGCAGCAAGGCACCGCCGGGCAGGCTATCCAGGGCCCCTTCCAGCAAGGCGATGGCTTCCCGCTCGCGACCGTTGCGCAGCATCGCCACCCGCTGCAACCGCGCCAGCAGCGCCACATGCAGGGAGTCCTGGGCCTCGGCCTTGTCCATCAACGCCCGCAGGCGCCCATCGGCCTCCGCCAGCTGGCCCTGGGCGCGGGCCAGGGCCGCCTGCTGCAGCTCGATATAGAGCGCCAGCTGCGGGTGGAACTCGGGCGCCGCCGCGGCCTGCTCGCCGGAGTAGGTTTCCGCCAGGCGCGGCAGCCAGGCTTCGGCCAGCTCCAGCTGCCCCTGGGCCAGCCACAGCTCGCATTTGAACAGGGTGATCATCGCCAGGTAGTAGATGGGCGGTACGTCCCAGATGTGCATCAGCCGCTCGGCCTCCGCCAGTTGCGCGAAGGCGGCGGCGAAACGGCCCTCCCTGCCATCCAGGCCGGCGAGGACGCAATGGCCGATCAGCAGGCTGATATCCCGGCAGGCGCGGGCTTCGGCGATGCCCGCCTGGAGGCTGACCCGCGCCGCCTGGGGCTGCATCTGCAGGCTCTGCAGGTAACCCTGGTAGAGCATCAGCCGGGCCCGGGCGACGCAGGCACGGGGCGTCGCCACGCTTCGCAGCCGCTCCAGGCCCTGCTGCACCTCGGCCAGGGAACGCAACACTTCGCCGCGCATCTGCAGCACCCTTGCGCGGTCGTAATGGACCAGGGACTCGAACAAGGGATTGGCGCCGCGTTGGGCCATCTCCAGGGCTTCGCGATTGAAGCCGCGGGCGCGCCGGAGGTCGCCGCGCACCACGGCGATATTGCCCAGCAGCGACAGGCACAGGTGGCGCTGCCCGTAGTTTTCCGGCGCCAGGGCGGTGAGGGCTTCGCTGCAGCATTGCTCGGCCCGGTCGATATCGCCCCGGCCCCGGGCGATCAGCGCGCTGATCGCCTGCCACTGCGCCAGCAGGCCGCTCTGCTGCTGCGCATCCGGCGCCGGCAGGAAGCGCGCCAGGTTGCCGGCCAGTTCCTCGGCCGCGTCCAGCTGGCAGGCCAGGCCCAGGGCCAGGCTGTAGAGCACGATCAACCGCGGCGTGCTGGAGAGCAGGCTGTCGGGCAGATCCATCTTCCAGCGCAGCAGCATGGCGATGTTCTGGTTGGCCAGCAGCTGCTCTTCGGAGAGATTCTGCACCAGTGAGGCCGCCACATCCGGTTGGCCAGCCCGCAGCGCCTGTTCCACCGCCTCGTCCAGCATGCCGCGTGCGCTGAACCAGCGGCAGGCGCGCAGGTGCATGCCGGAAGGCGCCAGCCTGCTGGAAGCGCGGGTACGCAGCAGGTCGGAAAACAGGTGGTGGTAGCGGAACCACTGGCCCTGCTCGTCCAGCGGCACCAGGAACACCTGGTGGGCCTGCAGGTGCTGGAGGATGGCGGCGCTGTCATGGCTTTCGCGCACGGCGTCGCAGAGTTCGGCGCAGAAGCGCTCGAAGCGGGCGGTCTCGAAGAGAAAGTCCTGGACATCGGGCGGCTGGCGCTCGATCACCTCTTCCAGCAGGTACTCGCGGATCAGGCTCTCATCGCCATGGGCGCCCTGCCCCACGTCCGGGCTGGCGGCACCCTGGCCGGCCAGCAGCCACAGGCGCAGGCCGGCGACCCAGCCCTCGCTGCGCTGCAGCAGGCTTTCCAGATCACCGCCGTCGAGCTTGGCGCCCTGGCTTTGCAGCAGGGCCAGGCATTCCTCCTCGGTCAGCCGCAGGTCCTGCTCGTTGAACTCCAGCAGATGTCGAGAAAGGCGCAGCCGCGCCAGGTGCCAGTCCGGGCGCTGGCGGCTGGTCACCAGCAGCACCCAGCCATCGGGCAGATGATTGAGGAGGAACTGCAGGCAGCGGTCGAGCACCGCGTTCTGCGCCAGGTGGTAGTCGTCCAGCACCAGCAGCAGCGGCTGATTGGCATCGGCGCGCACCGCGACTTCATCGAGCAGCCCATCCAGCCACTGTTCGAAGGCGAAGGGCTGGTGGCGCTGGCGCATCTTGAGGTGGCCCATCGCCTCGTCGCCAAGGCCCGGATAGGACTGGCGCAGGCCATCCAGCAGCCTTTCGAGGAAGCGTCCGGGGTCGCTGTCGCGGCGGCTGAGGCTGAGCCAGAGGCTTTGCCAGCCGGGCGGCAGGCTTTCACAGAATTCGATGGCCAGGGAGCTCTTGCCGAAGCCGGCCGGTGCGCTGAGCATCAGCAGGCGGCCATCGAGCCCGGCGGCAAGCCGCTCGCACAGGCGCGGGCGCGGGACATGGCCGGCGGGCCGCGGCGGGCGGAAGAAGCGTGCATCGGCCGTCGGTCCGGCGGCTGAAGTCATGGATCGCGTACGGGTCAGAACGGTCATCACCCAGCTTCTAGGAGTGTTGTGCGTACAGGGCCGCTAACCTGGACGAGCCTAGCCGTTCAAGTGGACCAATAGAAGCCCCGGCGGGATATACAGACAAGAAAAAAGCCGGCCCGCAGGCCGGCTTCCATACAAGGTGTTGCAGGGCTTAGCGAACGCCCGCCTGGCGCAGGGCCGCCGGGGTGTAGTCGCTTTCGCCAGCGGTGTAGCTGTAGTCGTAGGACTGCTTCTCTTCGTTCTTCATGCCCAGGGCCAGGTAGCGCCCGGACAGCAGGTCATAGAGGCTTTCCAGGGTGTACCAGGGCACCTGGTGGTTGTAGTAGTACTGGGCATGGGCCTCGGCCACGCGCCACAGGGTGCCGCGACCGTCGTAGTGGTCGATGGCGGCGGCCTGCCAGGTGTCTTCGTCGATGTAGAAGTCACGTTTGGCGTAGATGTGGCGCTCGCCCGGCTTCAGAGTGGCCACCACGTGCCATACGCGGTGCAACTCGTAGCGGGTCAGATCCTGGTTGATGTGGCCGGCCTTGATGATGTCGCTGTATTTCAGCTTCGGATCATCCAGCTTGTAGCTGTTGTAGGGGATATAGATCTCCTTCTTGCCTTCCAGCTTCCAGTCGTAACGGTCCGGCGCACCGTTGTACATGTCGAAGTTGTCGGAGGTGCGCAGACCGTCGGCGGCGGTACCCGGACCGTCGTAGGACACCTGCGGCGCGCGGCGCACGCGGCGCTGGCCGGCGTTGTAGAGCCAGGCCAGGCGCGGTTCCTTCACCTGGTTGAGGGTCTCGTGCACCAGCAGCACGTTACCGGCCAGGCGGGACGGAGCGGTCACGCGCTGCTTGAAGTAGAACAGCACGTTGCTCGGCTTGCTCGCGTCGTAGTCCTTCAACTGGTCGCGGAAGGTGAACTCGTCCTGGAAGTACACCAGGCTGTAGGAGCCGTTCGGCTGCGGGGTCGCCTGGGTCACCAGACGGCGCACGCTGCCGCCGCGATAGCGGGTGATGTGGTTCCAGATGGCTTCCAGGCCGTTCTGCGGGATCGGGAAGGGGTTGGCGGTGCGGAAGTCCTCCAGCCCGTTGCCGCCTTCCACCAGCTTGGTGTGGGTGGCGTTGTACTGGGTGGCTTCGATCACCTTGGCCGGCACCGAGGCCGAGCGGTGGGTCTTGTACACCGGCATCTTGTAGCTGTCGGGGTAGCGCTTGAACATCGCCAGTTGGCCGGGGGTCAGCTTGTCCTTGTACTGGTCGACGTTCTGCGCGGTGATGGTGAACAGCGGCTGTTCGCTGGCGAAGGGGTCCGACAGGAAGCCCTTGGCGTCAGCGGTGCCGGCGTTCTGCGGCAGGCCGCCGGTCCACTCGGGAATCGAACCATCGGCGTTGCCGGCCTTTTCGGCGCCCAGCGGCGTCAGCGTGGTACCCAGCTTGGCGGCTTGATCGGCGGGGACCGCAGCCATCACGCTGGCGGCCAGCAGGGACAGCGCGAGGGCGCCGGTTTGCAGCAGACTCTTTGTTGTTTTCATGGTTTTCGTCTTCCTCAAGATTGCAGTCCGCTTAGAAGTTCACGCCGAAGCTGAGCGCGAGGAAATCGCGGTCGATCAAGGTGTTGTACTTGCCGCCGAAGAAGTCGGTGTAGGACAGGCCGGCGGTGTAGGTGTTCTGGTACTCGGCATCCAGGCCCAGGCTGACGGCCTTGGCGTCTTCGGTGAACAGGCCGTTCGGACCGTAACCATCGACGTCGTGGGACCAGGCCACACTCGGTTTCAGGTTGATGCCGGCGAACACGTCGTTGTAGTCCCACACCGCGCGCATGCGGTAGCCCCAGGCGGTGCTGGTGACGAAGCCGTCGTCTTCGCAGTACTTGCTGACGTTCTCGGCATTGGCATTGCCGCCCAAGGTGCCGGTGTTGAGCACCACGCACTGGTTGTTCGGCAGCGGGCCGGGGCCGAAGACCGGGTCACGGCCATAACGCGCCTTGCTGGTGCTTTCCAGGCCGCCGGTGTGGACCACGCCGATTTCGCCCACCAGGGTCAGGCGGCTGGCGCCCATGACCTGGTCGAAGAAATGGGTGAAGGTGGTCTGGAACTGGCTGATCTCCTTGCGGCGATAGCCGTGCAGGTCCTGGCCCGGCGCGCCGCTCAGGACCGATACGCTGGGGTTCAGCGGGGTCAGGCCGGCGAACAGGATATCGGTGGTATTGAGCTGCACCGGTGCATTGGGCCGGTAGCTGACCTCGCCGCTCCAGGCCGTGCCGGTGGGCAGGGTGGTGGAGAAGCTCAGGCCAAAGAGGTGGATGTCTTCCGGGTACTCGACGAAGTACTGGGAATTGCCCGCAACGACCAGGGGCGCCAGCTGCGGGGTCAGCTGCCCTGCGATCGCGGCCGCACCGGGTACCCCGGCCTGGGCCAGGGCCTGGGCCAGTTGCGGGCCGAAGCCACGCGGATTGCCGGGTGCGAACAGGCCGAAGGTACTGGCGGGCGCAGCCGATCCACTGAAGACCGGGGTGCGGCTGTGGTAGTTCATGTAATAGGCGCCGAATTCGGTGTCCAGCTCCTCGGCGAAATAGCGGAACGCCATGCCGTACTGGCCATCGTCATCGGCGTCACGGTCGGCACCGCGACGGACGATCACGCCCTCGTCCGGATTGCCCCAGGTGACGCCGTTGTTGCGCAGCACACCCTGCACGACGGGCGAGAGACGCCCCAGCGAATTGGCCAGTTGGGCCTGGGTGCGCAGGACGGCCAGGTTCTGGTCGCAGCCATCGGCGATCACATCGGGCTGGGCGAAGAAGGTGCCGCAGTTGTCGACGACGGTCTGGTCCCACTCCAGCTGGTAGAAGGCTTCGGCGGAGAGGTTGTCGGTCAGGCTCTGGGACACATAGAACATGTTGACCGGGATCAGGCCTTCCTTGATTTCGGCGCCAGGGCGGCGGAAGGCGGACACGTCGATCGGGTTGATCGAGTTGATGCTGTTGCCGATGAAGGTGCTTTCACCCCAGCTCACCACCTGCTTGCCCAGGCGCACGCTGCCCGGCAGGTCGGCGATGTTGTAATTGTGATAGACGAAGGCGTCGAGCAGCTCGGCGCCGGAAGCCTTGGCGCCTTCCTTGCGACCGCTGTCGTCAATGTCCTTGAACAGGCGGCTCTCGTCCTTCAGCTCGAAGTCGTACCAGTACTTGCCACGGACGAAGACACCGGTATCGCCGTACTTCAGCTCGAGGTCATGGATGCCCTTGAAGATCTTCGAGAAGGTCTCGCCCTTCTTGAAGTTCAGGCGGGAGTCGTCGGAGGTCTGGGACAACCCGTCACCGCCGTTGTTGAAACCGATCAGGTCCTTGTCGGCCCCCCGCATGGACCAGCTGGCCCCCACGGACAGCGAGGAGTCGAACTGCCCCTCGATCTCACCGATGTTGAAGGACACGCCGAATGCCGGAGCGGCGAGCGTGGAAGCGAGGCTGACGGCCAGTGGCAGTTTTGCCAGGCGCCAGAACGTTGTGGTTGTTGTCATCGACGCTACTCCATGTGTTTTTTGTTATTGATGCTTGCGGACTATAGCCAGCGGGTATTAGCGCTTGATCCCTCGAAAGTGTGATTTGGAGCCCCCAGGCACTCTGGCTCGCCCCTTCCGGCGGATTAGTCCGATCCTTCGGTAGGAAAGATAGCCAGTTATTGTCAGAACGCAGCAATTAATAAGCCAAGCGTTTGCTTGGTCAGTCGGGCCGCGCCCCGAAAGGCGCGGCCCGTGCTGCTTAGAGAGCGGAGAGGAAGGTGCTGCCGGTGGCCTGCCATTGGGCGATATCGACGCGAATGCGTTTCTTGTCGAGCTTGCCCACGCTGGTCTTGGGAATTTCAGTAACAACGGCGATCTGGCTGGGAATGGCCCACTTATTGATGTGACCTTGCTCGACGAAGGGCTTGAGGTGTTCCTTCAGCGCCTTGGCATCCAGGGCCTGATTGTCACGCACCACCACCAGGGCGAAGGGCCGCTCGCCCCACTGCGGATCGGGCACTCCCACCACCGCCACTTCCTTCACGGCCGGGTGACGGCTGATCAGGTCCTCGAGTTCCAGGGAGGAAATCCACTCGCCACCGGTCTTGATCACATCCTTGATGCGGTCACGGATATCGATGTAACCCATGCCGTCCAGGGTGGCCACGTCGCCGGTGTGCAGCCAGCCGTGCTCCCAGAGTTCCTCGCTCTTCTGCGGCTCGTTGAAGTAGCCGAAGGTCAGCCAGGGCGCACGCAGGACCAGTTCGCCCTGGGACTCGCCGTCCACCGGCTGGAACTGGCCGGCGCCATCCATGATCGCCGCCTCCACCAGCGGTACCGGCACGCCGGCCTTGATGCGATAGGTGATGCGCTCGTCCTCGCTGCCGGCCAGCAGTTCCTCGTTGATGTGGGCAACCGAAATCAGCGGGCAGGTCTCGGACATGCCGTAGGCGGCGGTGAGCTGGATGCCGCGGGCCTTGGCGGTTTCGTAGAGGGCGCGGTTGAGCGCGCTGCCACCGATGATCATCTTCAGGCCGCCGAAATCGTAGCCCTGGGCGGTGGGCGCGTTCATCACCATCTGCAGGATGGTGGGCACGCAGTGGGAGAAGGTGACCTTTTCCTCGCGAATCAGGCGGCACAGCATGTCGGGCTCGTAGCGGCCCGGGTAGACCTGCTTCACCCCGAGCATGGTGGCCACGTAGGGGACGCCCCAGGCATGCACGTGGAACATCGGGGTGATGGGCATGTACACGTCGTTGGTGCCCATCAGGCGGATGCTGTCCAGCGAACCGATGGTGGAAGCCATGGACAGGGTGTGCAGCACCAGTTGGCGATGGGTGAAGTAGACCCCCTTGGGATTGCCGGTGGTGCCGGTGGTGTAGAAGGTGGTGGCCACCGAGTTCTCGTCGAAATCGGGGAAATCATAGGACGGGCTGGCCGCTGCCAGCAGGGCCTCGTATTCGCCGATCAGGTTGGGCAGATCGACATCGTGGTCACTGCCGTCGGTGAGCAGCAGGGTCTTCTCCACCGTGGTCAGCTGGCCGCGAATGGAGTTGAACACCGGCACGAACTCGCTGTTGACCAGCACGAAGCGGTCCTCGGCGTGGTTCATGGTGTAGAGGATCTGCTCCGGGGAAAGGCGGATGTTGATGGTGTGCAGCACGGCGCCGATCATCGGGATGGCGAACATGGCTTCCAGGTAACGATGGCTGTCCCAGTCCATCACCGCCACCGTGTCACCGGCCTTGACGCCGGCCTCGGTGAGCACGTTGGCCAGGCGCGCGACGCGCTCGTTGAAGGTGGCGTAGCTGTAGCGGATGCGGTCGCGGTAGACGATCTCGCGGGTCTTCTCGTAGCGGCTGCCGGACATCAGCAGGCGCTTGATCAGCAGCGGGTAGACGTAGGCGTTGTCGGCGGGCTTGATGATGCGGGTTTCGAGCATGGGTCACACCTGGTGAGGTTGGAGGACTTTATTGTGGTGGTCTCGACTTTAGGCCCCCTCGACCCGCCGCAAATCAGTCGAAAGAGTGATTTGATGAGTGACTCTTTTTAGCTTTCCGGTCACCAGATAGAATCCAGGGCTCCGGCCGGTCGCGGCCAGTTAGCCATAAAGGTAGGTTCGAGATGTCCGAAATCGTTATCGTCAGTGGCGCCCGTACACCCATGGGCGGCTTCCAGGGCAGCCTGTCCGGCGTATCCGCCGTGGACCTTGGGGCGCTGGCCATACGCGAGGCGGTCAGCCGCGCCGGCATTGCGCCGGCCGATGTGCAGGAAGTGATCATGGGCAACGTGCTGCCCGCCGGCCTCAAGCAGGGCCCGGCGCGCCAGGCGGCGCTGAATGCCGGCCTGCCCGCTGCCACCGGCTGCACCACCATCAACAAGCTCTGCGGCTCCGGCATGAAGGCCGTGATGCTGGCCCACGATCTGCTCAAGGCCGGCACCAACCAGGTGATGGTGGCTGGCGGCATGGAAAGCATGTCCAACGCGCCCTACGTGCTGGAAAAGGCCCGCACCGGCCTGCGCATGGGCCATGGCGAAATCAAGGACCACATGTTCCTCGACGGCCTGGAAGATGCCCGCAGCGGCCGCCTGATGGGTTCCTTCGCCCAGGAAACCGCCGACAAGAACGGCGTGACCCGTGAAGAAATGGACGCCTACGCCATCGAATCCCTGAAGCGCGCCCAGGCCGCCATCGCCGACGGTTCCCTGGCCGCCGAAATCGTCCCGGTGACCGTGACCACCCGTAAGGGTGAGGTAGTGGTGAAGGACGACGAGCAGCCGCTGACTGCCAACCCGGACAAGATTCCCGGCCTGAAACCCGCCTTCAGGAAGGACGGCACCATCACCGCCGCCAATGCCAGCTCCATCTCCGATGGCGCCAGCGCCCTGGTCCTGATGACCGCCATCGAGGCCGCCCGCCGCGGCCTCAAGCCCCTGGCGAAGATCGTTGGCCACGCCACCCAGAGCCAGGACCCGAGCGAGTTCACCCTGGCCCCCATCGGCGCCATGACCAACCTGTTCAAGAAGACCGGCTGGAACAAGGACGATGTTGACCTGTTCGAGATCAACGAAGCCTTCGCCATGGTGACCATGCTGGCCATGCGCGAACACGGCCTGGACCACGCCAAGGTCAACGTCTACGGCGGCGCCTGCGCCCAGGGCCACCCGGTGGGCTCCACCGGTTCGCGGCTCATCATCACCCTGATCAACGCCCTGCGTAACAAGGGCGGCAAGCGCGGCGTCGCCTCGCTGTGCATCGGTGGCGGTGAAGCGACCGCGGTGGCCATCGAGCTGCTGTAAGTCTTCGCGGCAATGCCAAAGGCGCGGTCGATACCGCGCCTTTTTCATTTCCGCCCAGTGA